>NZ_JRJB01000001.1:0-294759 GCF_000760615.1 Lactobacillus sp. wkB10
ATGGACCGTAGGATGGCTCGGTAGCTCAGTCGGTAGAGCAAAGGATTGAAGCTCCTTGTGTCGGCGGTTCGATTCCGTCCCGCGCCATCAGCCTGGAGGAGTAGCGAAGTGGCTAAACGCGGCGGTCTGTAAAACCGCTCTCTCTGAGTTCGGCGGTTCGAATCCACCCTCCTCCATAATAGGGATATCGTATAAAGGTAGTACATCGGTCTCCAAAACCGCTAGTGTGGGTTCAATTCCTACTATCCCTGTTTACCTTCATGGCGGAATTGGTGAAGGGGTTAACACACCGGTTTGTGGATCCGGCATACATGGGTTCGAATCCCATATTCCGCCCTAGTATTGGGATATAGCCAAGCGGTAAGGCACTAGACTTTGACTCTATTATGCGCTGGTTCGAATCCAGCTATCCCAATCTATTTATTAATATAATTCGATGGCGGTGTAGCCAAGTGGTAAGGCAGAGGTCTGCAAAACCTTAATCGTCGGTTCAAATCCGATCCCCGCCTTTATCGGTTCGCTCATTGAACTGTTAATTAAAACATATTATTATGGCGGTGTGGCGGAATTGGCAGACGCGCCAGACTCAAAATCTGGTGTCCGTTTAGGACGTATCGGTTCGACCCCGATCACCGCTATTACTGAGCAGCTCTCATACGAGAGCTGCTTTTGTATTGTTAATTTTTTCTATAAAAATTGCACAAGTTATGTGTAATCTTTATAATACCTTTTATGGAGGTATTTAAGATGAATATAGGTATCTTTACCGATTCATATTTTCCACAATTAAGTGGTGTCGCAACATCAATTAAAACCTTAAAAGATGCTCTTGAGGAGCAAGGTCATAATGTTTTTATTTTTACTACTACCGATCCTCATATAAAAAAAGGAACAGTTGAGGCTAACATATTCCGTTTTAGCAGTGTTCCCTTTATTTCGTTTACTGATAGGCGCGTTGCGTTTAGAGGATTTTTTGAAGCTACAAAAGTTGCTCGTGAAGTTAAATTGGATATTGTTCATACCCAAACCGAATTTGCTTTGGGTATGATAGGGAAGTACGTTGCCCACCAATTGAAAATTCCGGTAATTCATACTTACCATACTATGTATGAAGATTACCTGCACTACGTTTTAAATGGACATTTGTTACGACCATATCATGTTAAGCAATTTACTAATGCCTACTTAAAAAATATGGATGGCGTTATTGCTCCCAGTAAGCGCGTAGAAGCACTTTTAAAACGCTATAGGGTAAACATACCTATGAGAGTTATTCCAACTGGAGTGGACATAAATAGCTTAAATAAGCTTGAGACAGTTGACGTTCGCAAAGAGTTAGATATACCAGACGAAGTACCAGTATTGTTAACTTTGAGCAGAGTTGCGGAAGAAAAGAAAATTGACCGCATTCTGAATGCAATGCCAGAAATTCTTGATGAGTTTCCGGAAACACGTCTAGTAATTGCTGGCGATGGACCAGATATGGAAGTTTTGCAAGAACAGGTTGAAAGATTAACATTAGAAGATAGTGTAATATTTACTGGGGATATACCTCACGATGATGTTGGTTCATACTATAAAATGGCTGATTTGTTTGTTTCGGCCAGTGATACGGAAACTCAAGGTCTGACATATATTGAAGCATTAGCTTCAGGTACAAAATGTGTCGTTTATGATACCGATTATACTGAACATGTTTTTGATGATGAAGAGTTTGGCAGAGTCTTTAATAGCCCTGGCGAAATGCTAAATGAAATATTATTCTACTTAAGAAAAGGGAGAAAACAAATCCCGCATGATAAATTAGCTGCAAAAATGGATCAAATCTCTGCTCGAAAATTTGCCAGTTCAGTTTATCAATTTTATCAAGATACAATTTTAAATTATCAAAGAGATCTCAAAGAGGAGACAAATGATTAGAATTAATATGTTTTCACAAGCTGCCTCAGTAAAAGGACAAGGAGTCGGTTCTGCTTATACGGAGCTGCTAAGATTACTTAGAACACACTTGGTCGATAAATTTTATGTCACTAACAACAAGTATGGCAAAAGTGATCTGACACATTATCATACGGTAAATCCAACTTATTTTGCTAACAGCTTTTCACCGGCACGAGGACGCAAAATTGGTTATGTCCACTTTTTGCCGGAAACGCTTGAAGGATCAGTTAAATTGCCTTCATTGGCAAAAAATATTTTTTATAGGTATGTAATTGATTTTTATAAACGGATGGATGAGATCGTAGTTGTTAATCCGATTTTTATTGATAAGTTAGTTAAATATGGTATTAAGCGTGAAAATGTGAAGTATATTCCCAACTTTGTATCGAAGAATGAGTTTTATTCAGAAAGTCAGGAAAAAAAGAATTCATTTAGGCATCAATTAGGTATACCACTTAATAAATTTGTGGTTTTCGGTGATGGTCAAGTACAGGCTCGTAAAGGTGTTGATGATTTTGCCAAATTGGCCGAGGCAAATCCTGAGATGCAATTTATTTGGGCCGGAGGCTTTTCTTTTGGCAAAATAACTGATGGTTATGATCATTTTAAAAAACTGGTCGAAAATCCGCCACAGAATCTTAAATTTACCGGAATCATTGATCGACAGAAATTAGTTGATTACCTCAATATTGCAGATCTATTTGTTTTGCCGTCTTATGATGAGCTGTTTCCAATGTCTGTTTTAGAGGCCTTTAGCTGTGGTACGCCAGTTTTGTTGCGTGATCTCGATTTATATCAGGCAATAATTAGTGGTTACTACCTGAAGGGCAGCAATTTTACTGAAATGAATCAGCAATTACAAGCAGCCGCTCATAATTCTGCAATTTTAAATAAATATAGCAAATTATCTGATGAAGCTAGTGAAAAATATTCTGAAGATAATTTAGCTCATATATGGGATGATTTTTATCACGAACAATATGAAATTGGTCGTGAGCTGGGACAAATTCGCTAATGAATAAAAAACACTTGTGGGGTGTTGCCATAGTTCTTGTAATAAGTGGCATAGTCTTATATGTTGACTTAAAATCAACTCCAATAGCACAATTGGAACAAGCAGCTCGCAATATTAATTTGATTGGTTTAGTTGCTGTTTTTAGTTTAATGCTTCTTTCTTTTGTTTTTGAAGCTAGCATTTTGGCAGTTCTTACCAAGCGCAAAAATGAACCTAAACGTTCAAAATGGTCTTTTTTTAGAATTCCTTTGATTCAAGCGCTTTTTAATGCCATCACTCCTATGTCAACTGGAGGACAGCCTTCACAATTGGCTGCTATGGTTCAAATGGGAATAGAAGGCGGTCGGGCAACATCCTTACTACTAATGAAGTTTATTATTTATCAAATTGTAGTTTTTTTAGCTTACGTCACTACAATTATTACTGGCTTTCATATGGTTGCAACAAAGTTTGCGGGTTTAGCTGTTTTCATTGCAATCGGCTTTTTAATTCATGTTAGCTCTATTGCTTTTTTGCTGGCAATTTTGTTTGCCTATAATTGGACTAAAAATGCTGCCAACTGGATAATGAACTTACTAGCGAAATTTATTAATCAAAAGCGGGTCGATATATGGCGTAAAAACACGCTTGATAAAATTGAAACATTTTATGAAGAAAGCCAAAAGCTAAAAAAAGAAAAAAAGAAATTGATAGTATGTGTAGTACTGACTGTTTTACAACTATTATGTTTTTATTCAATTCCCTACATGACTCTGGTTACATTAAATGTTTCTGCTGATTGGGCAAACGTAACTCAAATGAACATTATGATTATTATGTTCATGGCAATTATACCTATTCCGGGAGCATCAGGTGGGGCAGAATATAGTTTTCAAACTTTATTTTCCACCTTTATTTCATCTAATGGCACCTTAATCGTAGGGATGTTCTTGTGGCGTTTTGTCACGTACTTTTTCGGCATGATCTTAGGAATCTTTGGCTGGATTTTTAAACCGCAAAAATTGCTAAGCCCACCAAATGATTAATTTTTATTAAAATACCTGCGCATAATTGCACTTAAGGGTAAGATATAGGCTTAGTGAGAGGAGAATAGGATGACACGTATTAAGTCTTTTCTACAATGGCTGACTCAAACCAAACTAGGCTTTTTTACTATTGTTTTAGTGACTTTCTGGTTTAAAACATACTTAATTTATCTAACAAAATTTAATCTAGGTGCCGAAGGTGCAATGCAGAATTTTCTGCTATTTTTAAATCCTTTGCCTTCAGGACTACTTTTGCTGGGAATTGGTCTTTTCTTTAAGGGTAGAAAGTCCTATTGGATTATGATTGCAATTGATTTTGTTCTCAGTTTGTGGTTATTTGCCAATATCCTTTATTATCGCGAGTTTTCAAATTTTTTGTCTTTGTCTATAATTAAAACTTCCGGCTCAACTGCTGATAATTTGGGCAAAAGCATTGTAGGAATAACCCGGGTAACAGATTTTTTAGCTTTTATTGACATTGCTCTTATCATTTTTTTAATGGTTGCCAAAGTCGTTAAATATGATTTACGTCCATTAAAGTTAAGATTTAATCTTTTGCTTGAAGGTATTGCAGTTCTTCTCATTGGCGTTAATTTGTTGATAGCTCAAAAAGACCGCTCAGGTTTGCTAACTAGAACTTTTGACAACAGCTATATTGTTAAATATTTGGGTATGAATGAATATGCAGTATATGATGCGTTTAAAACAGCTCAAACAAGCGAACAAATGGCAAAGGCCAACGTATCTGACCTGCAATCTGTTAAAAAGTACTTAAAGGTTAACTACGTTAAACCGAATAGCGCATATACTGGTGTTGCAAAGGGCAAAAATGTGTTGGTTATACATCTTGAGAGTTTTCAGCAGTTTCTAATAGGGTATAAATGGCAGGGCAAGGAAGTCACTCCTAATCTAAATAAACTTTATCATTCTAAAAACACTCTTAGTTTTGCCAATTTTTATAATCAAGTAGGTCAAGGCAAAACTTCGGATGCCGAAATGATGCTGGAAAATTCTCTTTTTGGTTTACAATCAGGTTCAGCAATGTCTAGTTATGGCACTTCAAATACGTTTGAGAGTGCTCCTGCAATATTAAAACAACAGGGTGGATATACTACTGCCGTTATGCATGGTGGAGCCGGTTCTTTTTGGAATCGTAATAATGCCTACAAGCAATTTGGCTATGAGTACTTTATGCCTCTTTCTTATTATCAAAATAAACCTAAGTATTACATTGGTTATGGCTTAAAAGACAAGATTTTCTTCTCGCAATCAATTAAGTATATTGAACGTTTGCCGCAACCTTTTTATCTTAAATTAATTACTGTAACAAATCATTATCCATATGATTTAGATAAGAAAAATCAATCAATTGACAAAACTGACACGGGTGATGAAACGGTCGATGGTTACGTCCAAACGGCTCATTATTTAGATCAGGCCGTAGGACAATTAATGCGTTGGTTGAAAAAGACTGGTTTAGATAAAAATACATTACTTGTTTTTTATGGTGATCATTATGGTATTTCTGGCAACCACCATAAGGCAAGTGCAGAGCTTCTTGATCAGGATGAATTTACTAATTTTGATAACTTGAAATTTCAGCGTGTTCCCTTAATGTTTCATATGAATGGGTTAAAAGGCGGCATTAAAAAAACTTATGGTGGGGAAATTGACGTGTTGCCAACATTGTTAAATTTGCTTGGAATTAGTAACAAGGGCACTATACAATTTGGTCATGATTTATTAAGTAAAAAGGCACCACAAATTGTTGCACAGCGTAATGGTGACTTTATAACACCGCTATATGCAAAAGTAGGCAGTACGTATTATGATACTAAAACTGGTGAGGAAATAATTCAGCCAGACAAAAAATTAAAGACTGAGTTAGTAGCAATTTCAAACAAGGTAACAACACAGCTTTCATTGTCTGATCGTGTTATAGCAGGTAATCTTTTACGTTTTTATCATCCAAAATGGTTTAAAAAGGTTAAACCGCAAGATTATGATTATAATGAGCAAAAATCATTAAAAAAATTGTATGTAAAAAATAAAACTTCTTTATGGTATAAAAATCACCAAAAAACAACGCAAAATAAATTTAAGACCGATGCACCTGAACTCGAAAAATAATACTCGAAATTAAATCTATTTTGTGCTAAAATTACCCAGTAACGTATCTGTATATTGGAGGCAGCGCATTGTACAATTTATTTATGACGCTACTAATTATTGTTTCAATCTTAATCGTTATTGCGACAATGATGCAGCCGCAAAAGCAGCAAGATGCATTGAATGCACTCTCTGGCGGTGCAGTTTTTAGTGGTCAAACGAAGAAACGTGGTTTTGAAGCATTTATGGAAAAAGTAACATCTGTTTTGCTGGTGCTCTTTTTCGCTTTTGCTATTGTATTAGCTTATTTGTCTTCAAAATAACTAATGGTTCCTCCCGATCAAGTGATGGGAGGACTTTTTTTATCTTTTTACTAAGGAAATGGAGTTAAGTGCATGGCACAAAACGAGAATATCTTAGCCAATGTTTTAGAGATTTTTCGTCACAATCCTAAAAAACAATATCAAGTTGAACAAATTGACCGTATGTTGCGCCGAGACAGACTCGGCAGTTTTTCAGATATGGTCAAAGCATTATCGTATTTGGAACAGGAAAAGAAAATAATTACTGATGGCAATGGCCGTTACCAATTAGCTGAAGAAAACACCGAAGTGGAAGGTGTTTTTAAGGCTAACAGCAAGGGTTTCGGCTTCGTCAAACTCGAAGACGAAGATGCTGATGATATTTTTATTGCTCGCGATTATACAGCATTTGCCGTGGATGGTGATCGTGTTAAGGTCAAAATAACTGCTGGTGGTAATCCATGGAATGGCAAGGGACCTGAAGGACAAATAGAAGAAATTCTCGAACGTGGCACAAAAACAATTGTTGGTGAATTTCACTCAATGACTGACGCGCAAATAAGAAGCAGTCATTTTATTGGTTACGTTCTCAGCTCAAATAAAAAGTTGGCGAACTATCGTGTTTATATTAGTCAGGACAGTTTGCGTCCACAAAAACAAGATATTGTAAAAGTATCGATTGCTAGTTATCCTGACAAAGATAATCCAGATTCAATGACAGGTGTTGTTACCAATATTATTGGTAACAAAAATTTACCAGGTGTCGATATTATGGCCATTGTTTCTGAGCATGATGTTCGTACAGAATGGTCTGAAGATGCTCTTGAGCAGTCTAATGCCATTCCTGATCACGTGACTGAGGAAGAAATGGCGGATCGAGAGGACATTAGGAACCAGCCCGCAGTTACCATTGACGGGGATGATTCTAAAGACTTCGATGATGCCGTGGTTTTATGGAAACTTCCCAACGGTAACTATCATTTAGGGGTTCATATTGCTGATGTAGCGCATTATGTGACGGAAAATTCTCCTTTGGACAAAGAAGCTTTTACTAGGGGTAATAGTACATATCTTGTTGACCGTGTTATTCCAATGTTGCCTTTTAGATTATCTAATGGCATCTGTTCTTTAAATGAGGGGCAAGATCGTCTTGTTTTGTCTTGCGAAATGGAAATTTCTCCAGAAGGAAAAAGAGTTAATTATCGTATTCATCCTTCTGTTATGAGATCTCACGGCAGAATGACTTATAACAATGTCAATAAGGTTCTGGATCCAAATAGTCATGAAGAGCTTGAAGACAAATACGTTAAGTTGGCACCAATGCTGCAAGATATGGCCGAACTGCATAATGCGTTATATCAGCAAAGGCATCAGCGTGGTGCAATAGATTTTGAAGAACCAGAAGCAAAAATTATTGTTGATGATCAGGGTAAACCCACTGATATCGTGTTGCACGATCGTGGAATAGCTGAAAAAATGATTGAATCGTTCATGTTGATAGCAAACGAAACTGTAGCGGAAGACTTTTATCGCAAACACGTTCCATTTCTGTATCGTGTACATGAAATTCCAGATGGTGAGCGTATCAAAGGCTTCTTTGAATTTTGCAGTGCTTTTGGATTGCATATTACTGCTGATCCCAATCACGTTAAGCCGATTGATTTGCAAAAAGTCGTGGCCAAAACAACAGATACACCTGAAGAAGCAGTAGTTCAAATGATGATGCTTCGTAGCTTAAAACAGGCACATTATTCAGAAGAGCCACTAGGGCACTTTGGTCTTGCCGCTAAATACTACACTCATTTTACTTCACCAATTAGACGGTATTCTGATTTAATGGTGCATAGAATGATTCACGCATATAGTGAAAAGGGTATTAACCAAAAAGTACAGGATCATTTTGCCAGCTATTTACCTGAAGTTGCAGATCAGACTTCAACTCAGGAACGTGTATCTGTTGATACTGAAAGAGAAGTAAATGACTTAAAGATGACAGAATATATGGCGGATAAAGTTGGAGAACACTTTGATGCTGTTGTTTCTTCTGTGACTAGTTTTGGAATGTTTATCCAGTTGCCCAATACAGTTGAAGGCTTAATTCATATTTCAAATTTGACGGATGATTTCTACAGTTATAATGAAAAAAGCATGACACTGACCGGAAGAGGTACTCATAAACAATATCATGTCGGGATGCCTCTTAAAGTAACCCTTACGAATGCCAATGTTGAACAACATCAGCTTGATTTTGAAATTTATGATCCCAATGCTCCTAAGAAGTCTCATAACAATCGTGGGGCTAAAAACGAAAGACATGGTAATCGGGGCTTTCGCAACGATCACGCACATAAGGGTCACTACCGCAACAATTTTCAAAAAAATGGTAATCATCCACATTTAAGTAGATACAAACATTAGGTTAGAAAATTGAAAAAAGAAAAAAATGAAAATTTAATTGCTCAAAATAAAAAGGCACACCATGATTATTTCATTAAAGAAACATATGAAGCAGGTATTGCTTTGACAGGCACAGAAATTAAATCAGTCCGAGCTCGGCGCATCAATTTACGGGATGGCTATGTACAAATTATTAACGGTTCCGCTTTTCTTGAAAATGTTCATATCAGTGAGTATAAGCAGGGCAACCGCTATAACCATGAACCGCTTCGCTCAAGAAGGTTGCTTTTACATAAAAAAGAATTGGCAAGACTTGCTAAGGACCAATCTGCACGCGGGATTGCGATTATTCCCTTAAAAGTTTATCTTAAACATGGTTTTGCTAAAGTTCTTATTGGTGTAGGTCAAGGAAAGAAAAAATATGACAAGCGAGAGACGATTAAGAAGCGAGACCAAGAAAGAGAAATACGCAGACAATATAAGATATAAATAGACGGTTTAATTTGTTTTTATAATTAAACTGTTTTTTAGTTTTGTACTTGTTTAAAAATTAACAAATTATAAATATCTATTTTAAAAGATTCCGTATATAATTTACTAATCCTGATTTAATAGTAGGACTTTAAAAGATGGCTTTGTGAATTATGCACAAAATTGTAAATAAATTAATCTTTTTTTATAAAAATTTTTTGTTATCTTTGCCAAATACCTTTGCAATATTGCGTATAATTTATTAATATTATTAATGTGTATATGACTGATTTTATTAGATAGTAATGCTTTAAGTTGTAACTTTAATAGAAGTGTAAACAAGTGAGTATTGAAAAATAGAATATTTTTGATTATTTCTACCTGTATTTGAAATTCTAGAAAAATTTGTTTTTAAAATGTAGGGTGTTTCATTATGCTCTCTAAATATGTAAGGATTTGAATCGGAATGGAATTTAATAAAGTTTATAACCATGAACGAGTAACTCGCAAGTTTACTAGTAGAAAAGTTAACGAAAAACTACTTGCTAAGATCGTTCAAAAGGCTCAGTTATCACCATCATTACTTAACTCACAACCTTGGAAAGTTTATATGTTAACTGGTGATGCGCTTGATGGTCTAAAAAAAGAAGTGAAAACTCAAATTGATAACAATGTTGAGCCTCACGAAGATTTTGTCAAAATGTTGTCACTCAATTGGGATTCATATCCTAGTCAAAATATGGCTGCTGTTGGGGCTTCCCAGCCTTATTTTTTTAATAACAAAATGGAACTATTCTCGGAATCAAATAATGATATGTTCAACGCTCAGGATATCGCGTTTCTTACGATTCCTAGAACATCTCCAGCTTGGTCGGTTTATGATTTAGGGATTTTTTCACAAAGTATTATGTTACTTGCGCTGAATGAAGGATTATCAATTATGCCTGCGCACTCAATGGTATCTTATCCTGAGCTGGTACGTAAGTATTGTAAAATTCCGGAAGATGAACTTGTGGGTATGGCAATTGCGCTAGGGTACCAGGATAATGCGGCAGAAGTTAATAATCCCAGATTTTATCCTGATCGTTTACCGTTTAAAAAAATTTATAAATTAATTAAATAGACAAGTAATTTAATTAAAATAAAGCGCTATTAATGATAAAATGTTAAATGAGGAAATTTAATTTAAACGATAAACTAATAAAGGTGATATAAATTTTGAGTACGGCCCAAATAGTTACTAATTTAATAGCAACTTTAGTTATTTTTGTTTTTGCATCTTTCTTTGTGGCTGCAGAATTTGCTTTGGTTCAAACTAGGCCAAGCCAGCTTGAAGATATGCTGTCTAATAAAATTGGCAACCATCGCAAAGTTAAGCGCGCTCTGCATATGACTCATAATTTAAATGAGTACCTTTCCACGACACAGGTCGGGACAACCTTAGTAGGTGTAGTCTTGGGTTGGTTTTCAGCTGATACTTTAGCTGCAATATTTGAAAGAATGTTTAATTTAGTTGATCTAAATCATTCTGTCGTTCGCTCTATTAGCGCAATATTAGGCGTTATTCTTTTAACTTATTTAGAAGTTGTGGTTACAGAAATTGTGCCCAAAAATATTGCAATTGACATGCCCGTAAAGATTTTGCTAAAAATTGTGACACCTTTACAGTTATTTCATACTTTGGTTTACCCTTTCGTTTGGTTACTTAATGCTAGTTCAAATGGTTTGCTGAAAATGTTAGGCTTTGAGCCGGCTGATGAGGAAAATCAGGTTTATTCTCAATCGGAAATCATCAAATTATCACGTAAAGCTGTTCATGGGGGTTCACTTGATAAAAATGATCTGACCTATATGAAACGTGCTTTTGAACTGAATGACAAAATAGCTAAAGACATTATGACTGATAGAACACGGCTAGTAGTTATTAATTCAACTGAAACAATTAAGCAAGCTCTTAAAATGTATTTAGATGAAGGTTCAAGCCGAATTCCAGTTGTGCGCGATAACAATAAAGATGATGTTGTTGGCTATATCTATGCTTTTGATGTTATTCAGCAAAGTCAGATTGATGATAATGTACCAGTTACGCGTATTATTAGAACGATGATTACTGTGCCTGAATCGATGCCAATTCAAGATATTCTTCAATTAATGATTAAAAAGCACACCCCAATTGTCCTTGTTGTGGATGAATATGGTGGTACCAGCGGAATAGTTACAGATAAGGATATTTACGAAGAATTATTTGGTACTGTCAAAGATGAAATTGATGATGTTTCTGATGATTATATAATTAAAGACGAGCAAGGAAATATTCATGTATCCGGCAAAACCACTTTATATGATTTTGCCCGTTACTTTAAAAAGGATTTAAAAAGCTTCCAGGATAGTGACATTATTACTATTGGTGGCTACATGATGGAACACTATCCAGATTTGAAAAAAGGTGAAAAAGTTGAGTTAGAAGGATTTGAATTCAAACTTGACGATATAGAGCAGGGATTTATGCGCTGGTTTATTGTTAAAGCTGTTGACCAAGAAAAAGAAGCACCTAAAGCAGAGTAGACAGTAAAAAGAAGTTGTCAGTTAGACAACTCCTTTTTATTTATTATTAACTAATTTAATAATTTCAGGTTTTAATACACCAATATATTTTAAATTACGGTAAAAATTCATAAAATCAAGTCCGTAGCCAACTACAAACTCATTTCCTACTTTTGAACCATAGTACTCAATATCAACGTCTACTTTGCGATTTGCCTCTTTGTTAAGTAAAACGCAACATTTAACGCTTTTAGCACCACGTTTTTTAAGCAATTCTTTCATAAAATCCAGAGTCAACCCAGTATCAACGATATCTTCAACAATTAACACATCACGATCTTTAACATCTGTTGCTAAATCAGAAACAAGCTTAACTTTGCCGGAAGACTCCATTTCGTTACCATAACTGGAAACGTCAAGGAAATCAATTTCTGCTTTAACATCCATTTCTCTTACTAAATCGGTTAAAAAGAAGATGGCACCTTTAAGTGCTCCAACAATTAAAGGCTTTTTACCAGCATAATCTGTAGTAAGCTGCTTTCCTAGCTTGACACACATCTGATGAATGTCATCTTCACTAAACAATTTATGATCAATAATATTATTAATATTGTCGTTTTTTGGCATTTATCTACCCTTCATTTAAAACAATTAAAATTTCTAATATTTTCGATTATATCATTTTTTGGCTAGAAAAACAGATTATTTTGAAGCAATTTAAGTATTTATGGACTAAATTACGTACAAAAAGCATATATATTAGTAAAAGCAGTAGGATTATTTATCATCTTATTTATTTTTTAAAAGCCTGTAACTCATGTTTTTGGTAGAATTAATAGATAAGATATTTTAAGTGGAAGGTAAAAAAATGGATAAACAACAAGAAATTAAAATGCTCAAAGCTTTTTCCGATGCTAATTCTACTTCAGGTTTTGAAGAAGAATTTGTTAAATTGTTTACTGAAACAGTGCATGATTTTGCTAATGTCAAAGTTGATGGCATGCTCAACGTATATGCAGCTAAGAAAGAAAATAAAAAAGACCAACCGGTAATTCAATTAGATGCTCATTCCGACTCTGTTGGTTTTATTACGCAGGCTGTTCGGCCTAATGGAATGATTAAATTCGTACCATTGGGTGGCTGGGTCAAATACAATATCCCTGCTTTACGCGTCAAAATAAAGAATCGTGCAGGTGAGTATGTGCCCGGAGTAGTTGCAACTAAACCCCCGCACTTTATGACTGCAGCTGAAAAAAATAATGTACCCGATGTAGCAGATATGTCTATTGATGTTGGCTCCAGTTCTCGAGCTGAAACTATAAATGATTATCAAATTGATACTGGTTGTCCAATTTTTGTTGATGTCAAATGTGAATACAATGAAAAAAGTGGTCTATTCTTCGGTAAGGACTTTGATGACCGTTTTGGCGCAGCTGCTATGGCAGATGTCCTGGACAATTTAAAGGACGAAGAATGCGATTTTAACGTTGTTGCTGCACTTTCAAGTCAGGAAGAAGTGGGTTTGCGAGGTGCATATGTCACAGCTAGAGCGGTAAAGCCGGATTTAGCTATAGTCTTGGAATCTTGTCCTGCTGACGATACTTTTACTCCAGAATGGTTATCACAAACAGGGTTAAAAAGAGGACCAATGTTGCGTGACATGGATACATCCTTTTTACCTAATCCTAAATTTCAGCAATATGCCTGTGATTTAGCGGATAAAAATAATATTTCCTATACTCGGTCGGTTCGTACTGGTGGTGGACAAGATGGAGCTGCAATTTATTATGAAAACGGAGCACCAACTATTGTAATTGGCATTCCAGTGCGCTATGAACATTCGCCATATTGTTTTAGTGCTTATTCCGATTTTAAAGCTTCTGTAGATCTGACGCTGGCTATTATTCGTGATCTTACAAAAGAGAAATTAGCAAGTTTTAGTCAGTTTTAAAAATACTTGTTCTTTTGAATAGAGCAGAAAAACTAGTTAAAATGTGATATACTAGTAAAAAATGAATATCAGTCACTAGGGGTGCCAAATAGCTGAGAAATACCCTCTGAACCTGAACGGGATAATACCTGCGTTAGGGAAGTGTTAAATTTAGTTACTAAAGATACTCCTAATGACATATAAAGTTAGGAGTATTTTTATGTTTACAAGGTCCTCGAAATGGAATGTGAAGTCAATTATTTTAATTGCACTGATTGGTATCATTATGGGTGTTATTTATACCTATGGTTTTAACTGGGCTTTTAATTTAGTTAAGATGCTCTTGGTACCGACAGGTTTTGCGCCAGTAACAGACACTGTGTTTTCTGGTTTATGGCTTATGGCGGGACCACTGGCAATGTATTTTGTTCCTACGCCCGGCTCTGGAACAATAGGTGAATTGCTGGCATCAATTGTTGAAATGGCGATTGGTGGGCAGTGGGGAGCTACTACTATTCTTTCAGGTGTCATTCAAGGTGCAACTAATGAAATTGGTTTTTTTCCTAAAAAAGAGCGTTACCAAAAGTTTACCTGGAAAAGCGTATTAACCGGTGCATTCTTTGCATCATTTGGCTGTTTCATTCCATCATATATTTTATATGGTTGGAGTAAATTCAGTATGCAGGTTCAAATTGTGATGTTTATTACTAATATCATTTCTTCGCTAGTTTTCGATGGCGTTTTAGTTAAACTGATCACAAATTTATTCGATAATGCGTTAAAGCCAAAAGTTGATTAAATACGCAAAAAGGAGTAATGCCAGTAATGCATTTACTCCTTTTTTATTGCTCTTTTCTACTTAAAATAGAATGAACCTTAGTAGTCAACATATCAATTGCCACATCATTTTTGCCACCTTCCGGAACAATAATGTCAGCATAACGCTTAGTAGGTTCTATAAATTGATGATACATTGGCTTAACCGTGCTCAGATACTGATCGATTACAGAGTCAATTGAGCGCCCACGTTCATTTAAATCTCGCTCTAAACGTCTAATAAAGCGAATATCATCGTCCGTATCAACATATACTTTAATATCCATTAAATCACGAATTTCTTTATTAGCTAAAACTAAAATTCCCTCGAGAATAATGATATCAGCAGGTTCTTTATGAATGGTTTTTTTGCTGCGAGTATGCTCCTTGAAATCATAAACAGGCATCTCAATAGCTTTGTATGCTAACAAGTCGCGCAGCTGCTTTTCTAGTAAGGGTACATCAAAGGCATCGGGATGATCATAATTGATCTTCATTCGTATATCCATAGGGATGCCAGTATTATCTTTATAATAAGAATCCTGTGTCATAATCAGGACATGCTCATCTTCCTGCATTTGAGCAACTATTTTTTGTGCAATGGTAGTTTTTCCACTGCCTGAACCACCAGTAATACCAATTACGACAGGCTTTTCAAGTCTCGACATTGTGCCACTCCCTTTTAATCCTTAAATATTTTACTTTACTTTGCCTTTAATTACCAACAGTTAAGGTATATTTCACTTTAAAAATGCTCTGAGAAAATTGGAAACTAAAAAAATATTGACAAGAACAGTGGAAGCGATTACTATAAATCTGGTATCAAAAATTTAAAAGATATACTTTAAAAATAGAAATTATACGTAGTAAACGTCTTAAACAAAAGACAATTTGCAAAAAGAGAAGCAATTAAATAAAATAATGATACCAGAATGAAGAAAATATCATGGAATTCAAAGAGAGAACTGCTGCGGTTCAAGTTCAAGAGTATTTAGAATTTTTAATCCACTTTAAAAAAGTGAAAGATTTACCCTCACAACGCGAAATTTCTGAGAAATTGCAAGTTAGTCGTAATGCAGTGAAACATGCATTGGATGGGCTCAAAAATGAGGGACAAATACTGGTAAAAGAGCGAACAGGAATAATTTCTAACAATAAAATTGACATTAATATGCTGGGAATGGAGTCAATGACTACTGAATTTAAAAATAAGACAGTTAGCATCAAACATCTGGCAACAACTATCGAAACAATGCCCAAGAGATTAGATGAATTTTTTAATTCAAACGAGCCAGTTATCAAAATTGAGCGAGTTAGGTTTGTTAAAGATATTGCCCTAACATATGAGATAACGTATTTTAGTCAAAAGAATTTTAGCAGAATGGAAAAGATTGATTTTACTAATAAATCGCTTTATGAGGTTCTGGAGAAGGAGTATCATGTGAAGCCAACTTATGGTAAAGAAAGTATCTCGTGTTTTTTGGCCGATAAAAAAATAAGCAGTCTGTTGAAAGTCAAAAAAGGTACTCCTCTTTATCAAGTAAACAGTTTCAATTATCAAGACGATGACTTACCAATTGAGAGTACAACTCAATATTTAGTAGGAAATAAATTTAAATATCATTTTAATGCTAATAATATTTATGATTATCAAGAGGAATAATTTTGCTTTTTAAAGAAGTATATACCGATTTGGATAAAAGAATTGTTAATGGTGGTTATCCACCAGGTAGTACTTTACCCAATGAGGTTGAATTACAAAAAAGATATGATGTTAGTAGAACAACAATTAGAAAGGCTGTTAATAAATTAGTAGCTGAAAATAAGGTTGTCCGTAAAAAAGGAAGTGGTTTATTTGTTGCTCCAATAATTTCTAAACAAAATATTTTGGAAATGACTGGTATTATCAAGCCTTTATACTTGGAGTCCTCAGACAAAATTAAATTTAAAGAAACTTATTTAAGACTGGTTGGTTCATATTACGCTGCGGTTTTTAATGTAAGTTCAAACGAATTGCTATATGATATCTCCTTTGCAGCTGAAATTAAGAATGAAATCACATGTGAACATTTACTTCTGCTTCTTGATAACTTTCCGGGATTTGATCCTAATTGTTTAAAAGTAATGTCAATAATTGAAGCAGTCAATACTGGTATCCATAAGCCGGATGATGTCTATCAAGACTTTCAATTAATTAAAGCAACCGAAGAAATTAGTAAACAATTTCATATTCAGGAAAAAGACCCAGTGTTTAAAATTATGAACCTATTCTCAACTAGAGAAGGCAAAATTGTAGCCGTAGAGTACAGACTGCAAGATGCTTTAAAAACAAGGTACTCAATAGATTTTAGTTAATGGAGGAATGAAAAGTGATTAAACTAGTGCGAGTTGACCACCGGTTGGTCCATGGACAAGTAGCTGTTTCTTGGTTTAATAGTTTAGATGTTAACACGATATTTGTAGTAAACGATGATGTTGCCCATGATGATTTCCGTAAGTCGGCTATCAGGCTAGCCAAGCCAGAAAAGTCTAAGTTGGTAATGAAGTCTGTTGCAGACAGTATAAAAGCAATTAATTCGGGCATAACGGACAAATATAAAATGTTGATCGTAGTTGAATCAGTTGCTGACGCTGTTGAACTTATTAAGGGAACTGGTGATAAAATAACCGGCCTTAATCTTGGTGGCACTAAGCCCAGAGAAGGAACAGAAAACTACTCTAAAACAATTAATTTAACTACAGAAGAAGCCAGTGAATTAGATCAACTGCAACAAAAGGGAGTGGATGTCTGGATTCAACAGGTGCCAAATGATGAAAGACAAGAATTTCGTAAAAAATGATTGGAGGTAAATAATGAATGTATATTTAACCGCAATTATTTTGGCTTTAATTGCGATGATGGGTAATGGCGAATATTTTGTAGGTTCATCCATGCTGTCAAGGCCACTTGTAACCTGTACGTTAACTGGTTTGGTGTTGGGTAACCTGCATCAGGGAATTATTATGGGGGCAACTCTAGAGTTAGCCTTTGTTGGTTCATTTTCTATTGGTGCGGCAATTCCCCCAGAAATAATTTCCGGTAGTGTTTTGGGAACTGCTTTTGCAATTGAAGCTGGTAAAAGCACTGCTGTTGCCTTAACACTAGGTATTCCCATCGCATCTCTTGTGTTGGTAATCAAAAATCTGTGCTTTATTTTCATATTACCGTTCTTCGTTCACCGTGCTGATAAATATGCTGAAAAAGCTGATGGTAGTGGTGTAAGTCGGATGAACGTTCTGGGAGGCTTTTTCTCGGTTAACTTGCCAATAGGGTTAGTAGTTGGCATTTCTTATGTGTTAGGTAGCCCAGTAATTAAGGCGATTTTAGCCGTTATTCCTCAGTTCATTATTAATGGCTTGGGAATTGCCACGGGTCTTTTACCAGCATATGGTTTTGCTCTGCTGCTTAAGATGATGGTCAACAAAAATAATGTCACTTTCTTTATTATTGGTTTTGCCTTGGCAGTCTATCTCAAGGTATCAGTAACTGGCGTAGCCATTTTCGGCGCTTGTTTGGCTCTTATTCTAACTGGCTATTCCGCATTTAAAGGTCAACCGTTAGTAAATACTGCTGCTAATTCTAATAATACAAATGAAAAAGATTCAGATGATGGAGGCATAGATTATGAAGATGAAGAATTCTAAGTTACTCACCAAAAAAGACTTAATGAAAACTTTCTGGCGGTCGTTCACAATGGAATGGGCTTGGAATTATGAGCGCCAAATGAATCTTGGCTATGCTTACTCAATGGTTCCTGCTTTACGAAAGATCTATGGCAAAAACAAGGAAAAATTAAAAGAAGCCTATAAACGTCACCTGGAATTTTATAATGTTACTCCATGGCTCAGTACTTTTCCTTTAGGTATCTCAATTGCGATGGAAGAGCAAAACGAACTTGATCCTGATTTTGATGCAGCTTCAATCAATAACATTAAAGTTGCTCTAATGGGTCCTTTGAGTGGTATCGGTGATTCATTCTTTTGGGGTACGCTAAGGGTTATTGCCACGGGAATAGGTACTTCTCTTGCAATGCAAGGAAATATTTTAGGACCAATTTTGTTCTTATTGATCTTTAATATTCCGGCCATTATCACTAGATATTATGGTTTGTTTATTGGCTACAATATCGGTTCATCATTTATTGATAAAGTGCAAAAGACTGGATTAATGGATAAGTTAACCTATGGTGCTTCTGTTTTAGGACTTGCTGTTGTCGGGGCTATGGTTGCGACCATGGTAACTTTGAAAATGCCTTTGAAAATTGGTAGTGGTGCTGAAGCGACTACCGTTCAAAAAATTTGTGATGGCATTGTTCCTGGTATTTTACCTCTATTGTTCACATTCTTTATTTTCTGGCTTGATAAAAAGGGCTGGAAATCACAATATATTTTGTTGCTGATAGCAGCAATCGGAATATTTGGTGCCTGGTCAGGACTGCTGGGTCAGTAACTAAAGGAGATTCTTGTGAAAAGTATAGAAGATTATGTCCACTTAGAACCAAAATACTATGAAGCGGTTTTGCAAAACTATTCTGACTTGTTCAGCAATAAAATGACTCAATTAAATAAAAATTTTGATAATATTGTCATTTATGCAACAGGTTCCAGTTCTAATGCCGCATATGGTGCATTGCCATTCATGAGCAATATTTTAAAAATGCCAGTAAAAATTGAAGAGCCTTCTATAGCTGAAAATTACTTGCTTCATGTTAGTCAAAATTCTTTATGTATTGCGATATCTCAAGGCGGTCACAGCTATTCTGTAGTAAAAATTATTCAGCGATTACAAGATGCCGGTAATACAGTTTTTGCTTTAACAAGTGAACTTGATAGTCCAGTTGGAAAAGTTTGTCATCACGTTTTAGATATGGGTATGCCTATTGAAGAAATGCCATATGTCAGTGCTGGGTATAGCGTAGAAATTTTAGATTTAATGTTATTAGCTATGTTAATTGCACAAAAAACAGGCAAAATTTCGTTTGTAGAATTTACGAAACTTTTGTCTGAAATAAAAAATATAGTCCTTAAGATGCCTGAAGCAATTAATAGTGCAAGCAACTGGGTTGAAAATAATATTAGTAAATTTACCACAGCAAAAAGATTAGTTTTTATTGGCTACGGTGCAACTTATGGTGTTAGCCGTGAAGGTGAAACTAAAACAACTGAAGCGGTCAGAATTAATTCGTGGGGAAAAGAACTGGAAGAATACATGCACGGTCCTTATCTGGGACTGAACGCGGATGACTTTATCATTTGTTTAGACCCGATGGGAAAGCTTCACGATAGAATGGATCTTTTAAAGCGGTTCTTAAATAAGCATGTTAAAAATGTATATACAATTTATCCTGGTAAAGATCAAAGTGAAGCAGCTAACGACCTCAGTCTAGGTATCACAACAAACGAGCTTTTAACTTCTTTATTTATGACTGTACCGATTCACTTGCTGGCCTATAAGTTATCACAAGTGAAGAAGATAGATTTGCAACATTCTGCATACCCAGATTTTGATCAGATAACAGCTTCAAAAATATAGAATAATTTTAAAAAAAGAGGAAGAAAAATGCGTAAGTTTAATAAACAAAAATTAATTGATAGTATGACTGGTGCTCTTAAACTGCGGAGTCAAATTAACGATGTGATTGATCCACTATTTAAAAAAGGCATAACCAATATTTGCTGGTTAGGAATCGGTGGTACCTATGCTTCGGGGATGCAGGCTAATATCCACATGAAGGAAAAAAGTGCTTTAGAAACTTTTTATCAAAATGCTGCTGAATATAATGTAACTGGAAATAAACGTATTACCGATAAGACGTTAGTGGTGATTTCCTCAGTTACTGGAAATACTAAAGAAATGATTGATGCAGTTAAAAAATTAAACCAAGTTGGTGCAATAATTTTAGGTTTTATGGATGACCCGCACGCTAAATTAGCTTCAATGCTAACTTATTGTATTTCTTATCCTGAAAATGAGCAGTTAAAATTCTTTATGGTCGGAGACCGCTTAATGTATTTGAATGGCGAATTTCCAGATTATGATGAATTTTATCAAGAAATGGATCAACATTTTGCAAAAGACATTGCTGACATTGAAGAAAATGCAGATAAATTTGCTCAAGAGTTTGCTGAAAAGCATCATGACGATGAAATTCACTATTTTGTTGGTGCCGGCAATCAATGGGGTGCAACTTATTCATATGCAATGTGCTATTGGGAAGAACAACACTGGATTAGGACTCGCGCAGTGGAAGCTGCAGAATTTTTCCATGGAATGTTTGAAATTGTTGATCGTGATACTCCAGTTACCGTCTATGTCGGTGAAGACAGTCAACGGCCATTAAGTGAACGTGTTGCCAAATTTTTACCTGAAATCTGCGGTAATTATACAATTATAGACTCTAAAGATTATGATCTGCCGGGTTTTTCTGAAAAATATCGTGGCACCTTGTCGCCGTTTGTCTTCCATGCTATTAATAACAGAATTGATGTTCATATTGAGCATATTAACCGTCACCCGATGGATATACGCCGTTATTACCGCTGCTTAGATTATTAGTTTTAGTGTGATTATATGGTTGGAGTAATTATTTGTACACATGGTAATTCAGCACCTGAATTATTAAAGTCAGCAGAAATGATTTGTGGTAAACAAGAAAACTGTCATACCGTGAGTTTCACAGAAGGCGAATCTTTAGAACAATTAAAGGCAGAAATAAGTGGGAAAATTAGCGATCTTAAAGGAACAGTTTTTTGTTTAACAGATCTAAAGGGAGGAACTCCTTTTAATACGCTGGTCAGCTTGCTTAAGAGTAATCCTGAAATAGAAATTATTACAGGTGTTAATATTCCAATGCTGTTAGAACTATTCATCAATCGTAATCAGTTAGAAACAGAGGAGTTGCTTTCTGCTACTTTAGAGGCAGGTAAAACTGGAGTTTATCACTACCAAGATATTGATTCTGGGACAGCAGATGAAGAATTCTAAATAAAAGAGTATAGCAGAGATGCTATACTTTTTTTATTAAAAGACTTATAATAGGAAAAACTAAAATGAAAGGGCTTTTTTAATATCGAAGAAGGCGGTTGTAATGAGAAGCTTTTTCAATAGTATAGTATTTCAGAAAATAATAGGCATAGTTTTAATTGTATTGGCTGTCTTTGAAATAATTAGCAGTTACAAATATGCTAAGAAAATTTTGCAGAATGGTACAAATAACGGGTTCTCGCTTTTTGCAATTATTTTTGCTTTCATTTTTGGGATAATACTATTAGTTGGCGGATTTATTTGTGTGTTTTATCATTTTTAAATTTAAAGTTAAAAAAATATGATAAATTTTCCCCACCTTAATTTCAAAAGGTGGTAAAATTGATTTATAATATAGTAAGTTAATTTAAAAGAGGGTGTTAAAATGACAAACTTTTTAACAAGCGCAGCTTTTTTAATGATCGTTGCTGTGATTATGATGGCCTTAGGGTCTTATCAAATAGTTAATAGTGTCGTTTATATCCGTGGAATTTTGCATAAAGGTACCAATAATGGATTTATGCCACTTGCAATGTGGACATCTTTAATTATTGGTTTGGCTTTACTAATTATTGGTATTGCTGGAATTATTATGACTTTTAGAGGATTTTAATTGATTTTTTAAAAGACCATAGGCAATTATTATGTAAATTTTTAAAAGATACATTTAGACTATATTATATTAATATTCGTGGTAAGCAAAGTAGTGCATAACCACGAATATTTATTTTTAATTAGAAAAAATTAGATGTAATTATAAATTTCGAATAATGTAAAAATTAATGGATATATTAGTAAGCGCTATTTTAAACGTGCTATAATAGAAGATATTAATATTAGGATACATTTTAGGAGGAAAGTATTATTATGGCAGAACAAACTATTATGCTTAACTGCAGTGCTGGAATGAGTACATCTTTGTTAGTTACTAAGATGCAGCAAGCTGCGAAGGATCAGGGTATTGACGCACATATTTTTGCGTGTCCAGCTTCAGAAGCTTCACAACACATTGAACAAGATCATCCCGACTGTGTGTTGCTTGGACCTCAAATTCGTTATATGGAAGATGACTTTAAGAATAAAGTCCAAGGTCAAGGAAAAGAAGGTAAGGACATTCCTCTTGGAGTTATTGATATGCGTGCTTATGGCATGATGGATGGTAAAAAGGTTTTACAACAAGCAGAAGACTTAATTAACGGATAAGGGGATTACGATGTCTGAAAAGGAAACACCTGAACAAAAAGAACAAGAAACTTTAGAAGCAGCCATGGGACTTATTGCCAATGGTGGTAACGCTAAAAGCCTTGCATTTGAAGCTATTCGTCTCGCGAAAAAGGGTGACATTGCAGGTGCACGTGCTAAATTGAAAGAATCAGATCAATCTTTGAACGAAGCACATAATTCTCAAACAGGGATGTTAACAAAAGAAGCTCAAGGAGATCATACAAAGGTTACCCTTCTGGTAGTCCATTCACAAGATCATTTGATGAATGCAATAACCTTTAGGGATTTGGCGGGAGAAATGGTAGATCTCTATGAAAAACTTTTTAAAGCAGATGCGTTGAAGAAAGAAACTGAGAATAAGTAATTAAAAACTAATGACTGTGGTATCTCAGTCAGTTTAAATTGGTGATTTTTTATAAATTCCATAGCTAAAAACATTAAATTGTCATAATTGATTTAGCTTTAATGAAATATGGTCTGCTTTTTTCTTATATGTATAAATTACAAAGCTATTGCCTTGAGCCTCTCAAGTCATTTATTTAGGAGAGAATCAACATGAAACAAATAAAAATTGGTAAAAGTGACGTTTATACTACTCCGTTAGGTTTAGGAACTAACAAAGTTGGTGGACATAACTTATTTCAGAATTTAGATGAACAAGATGGCTATGATCTTTTAAGAGAAGCTTTAAAACAAGGAATTAATTTTTTCGATACAGCTTATGTATATGGTCATGGAAGATCTGAAGAAATTATTGGTGATGTGCTGCAAGACTATGATCGTTCAAAAGTAGTAATTGCTACTAAGGCTGCCCAAGATAAGTCTCATGATATGGCTATCAATAATAGTCCTGAGTTTATTAAAAAAGCAGTCGATGAAGCCTTGTTAAGGTTAAAAACTGATTATATTGATATTTTTTATATTCATTTTCCAGACAAGGATACGCCAAAAGATGAAGTAATTGAAACTTTAGATGAAATACGAAAAGCAGGCAAAATAAGAGCAATCGGCGTTTCCAATTTTTCTTTAGATCAGATTAAAGAAGCAAATAAAAATGGCAAAGTTGATATTGTTGAAGACCAGTTCAGCCTAGTTCACCAAGCTCCAGTTAAAGAGGAATTAAAGTACTTACAGGAAAATAATATTTCCTTTGTACCTTTCTTCCCATTAGCATCAGGACTTTTAACAGGAAAATACTATCTAAAAGACTGGGAAAAGTTTAAAAATAGTGATGGTGGGCAATTATTGGGAGATTTCAGTGAAGAGCAGTATGAAGATGCTATGAAAGGGATTGATGGAATACGAAAAATTGCTGCTGATCATCAAGCAACGGTTACACAAACCGTATTAGCTTGGTATATGGCAAATCCAGCAATTAGTGTTGTAATTCCTGGTGCTCGTAACGCTGATCAAGTTAAAAGCAATGCAGCTGCTTTGCATGTTAATTTGACGACAGATGAATATCAGCAAATAGATCAATTATTTAGCAACTTCTAAAAAACAAAAAAAGGCTTTAAGCTAATTAAAAAAGCTTAGAGCCTTTTTTGTGTTAAAGATTAGAAATAACTTATCACTTGAATTTAGAAAAAGTGTATCGGCTTTTTAAGCATGTTTTTGATATTTGAATAAGAAAAACACGGCACTTATACAAGTGCCGTGTATTAAATTTGCTTTTTTTAAAAAATACCAATTTTTTAAAGTTACGA
Organism: Lactobacillus sp. wkB10; assembly: GCF_000760615.1. Taxonomy (NCBI): domain Bacteria; kingdom Bacillati; phylum Bacillota; class Bacilli; order Lactobacillales; family Lactobacillaceae; genus Lactobacillus; species Lactobacillus sp. wkB10. The sequence continues at coordinate 24,544 of NZ_JRJB01000001.1, forward strand.
GATTAATCTAAATCAAGACCATTTGAACTAATAACTTTTTTATACCAATCAAATGAATCTTTGCGTGAGCGCTTCAAAGTGCCTTCACCAGTATCATTTTTGTCTACATAGATAAATCCATAACGCTTATCCATTTGGCCCGTTCCAGCGGATACCAAGTCAATTGGGCCCCATGGCAGGTAACCCATTAAGTCAACACCGTCAATTTCAACTGCTTTTTCCATTTCAGAAATGTGCTTTCTTAAGTAATCTACTCTGTAATCATCATGAATAGATCCATCTTTTTCAACTTTGTCGTAAGCACCCAGACCATTTTCAACGATGAATAAAGGCTTATGATAGCGGTCAGTTAAGTGGTTTAAAGCAATTCTTAAGCCAGCTGGATCAATTTCCCAACCCCAATCACTTTTTTCCAAAGTTGGATTGACAGCTTTTGCTTTAGATAAGTCACTTAATTCATCAGCTTTTACATTTTGGGCTGATACAGTTGTTGTTTGATAGTAGCTGAAGCCAACATAGTCTACTGTACCTTCCCTGAGTACAATTCTGTCTTCGTCAGTAATATCAGGACGATAGCCGTTTCGTTCAATATATGCTTCAACTTCTTTCGGATATTCACCAAAAACATGAACGTCTGAAAACCAGTCGCGCCGTTGCTCAAACTTGTCCGCTAAAAGCATATCAGCAGATGAAGGGGTCAAGGGTCTTACTGGAGAATAGTTAATCATACAACCAATTTGAAAATCTGGGTTAATCTTATGTCCAACTTTAACAGCTAAGGCAGAGGCAACTAGTTCATAATGAGCTGCTTGATACATTGCAGCTTCTTTTTCTTTGTCAGTCATTTTCTTGAGAATAATTCCCGAATTTGTAGCCATTAAAAAGTCATCATTGTATGCAGACTGGTTATCGATCTCATTAAATGTCATCCAATATTTTACTTTACTTTGATACCGTTTGAAGCAAACTGTAGCAAAGCGAACAAAGAAATCAATTAATTTGCGGTTAGTAAAGCCGTGGTATTTCTTAACTAAATTAAATGGTATTTCAAAGTGAGATAAAGTAATTACTGGCTCAATGCCGTAGTGATGGCAAGTATCGAACAAGTCATCATAAAATTTTAAACCGGCTTCGTTTGGCTGTTCATCATCACCGTTGGGAAAAATTCTAGTCCAGGCTATGGAGGTTCTGAAGGCTTTAAAACCCATTTCTGCCATTAATTTTATATCTTCTTTATAGTGATGATAAAAGTCTATTGCACTATGGTTAGGATAATTTTTGCCTGCAATAATTCCATCAGTGATTTCGCGTGGCTTAGAAGCAGAACCTACTGTCATGACGTCAGCAACTGACATTCCTTTGCCATCTTCGTTCCAAGCACCTTCTAACTGATGAGCAGCAACGGCTCCTCCCCATAAAAATCCATCTGGCATTTTTGCTGAATACATTTTTATCTCCTTTTTAGTTAATTGTGATAGCGTTAACAGATATATTTTATAACAATTATTACCTATAGTTCAAGGCGTACAATTATTATCATTATTTGATTAATTTAGACTATACTTGTTAATATAATATAGTAAAGGAATGAAGCTTAAAATGAATAGTTCTTCAGAGAAAAATAAAGTTGAACGTAAAAAGCATAATGATAAGATCAAATATCTTTATTTTAGCCGTTATCTAATGGTCCGTTATTGTGTTGTCATTTTTTTGTTTGCTAACCTTTTTTGGCTGTTAATTTTAGTTCAATATAAAAAACTCTTAGGGATAATTTTATCTGGTATACTAACTCTCTTCTCCAGCATTGCTGCTATAGAACAGTTAACAAAAATGTACAACCACAAGAGTGATGTACCAATTACAAGAATTTATTTTTGGATACAAATTGTTGCTAATACTTTTCTGATCGTTTGTCTGTTTTTACCTTTTAAATTGCAAATCTTCCCTTTTATAACCAGTACAAGTTCAAGTTATTTTATGATTGCTATTTTATTAGCTGGCATTTTGTTAGCTTATTTCTGTGAACGTAGAATACATAACATTATTATTGGAAAAGATAAATATTTAAATGCAATCGAAACTGCAATAAAAGACAAATAGTTGCATTTTATTTGAATACGCTTACAATATTTGTTAATAGTAATTGATTATGTATTACTATTTGAAAGGAGTATATTTTATGGCTGAACCAAATCAAAAACCAATAAAAGATCGAATTGCTGAAGTGGCCGGTAAATTTGCTGCCACAAGATTTGTAAGGTCGATTATGGATGCGGGTTATAGCGTTATTTCATTTTCGATAATTGGGTCCATTTTCTTAATTTTGACTGTATTGCCGCAAGCAATTCCCGCTCCCGGGTTTGCTACTTGGTATGCGGGAACAATAGGTCGTCTTACTAATCTGTTTCAGTCTGTTTATAATGCTACTATGGGCATCATCGCACTAGTTTTCTCTGGTACTTTTGCTTACTCTTATACAAAAATTTACCGTGATGAAGAACATTTAAACTTGATACCTATAGATGGCTTGATGATGTTCTTAATGGGGTTCTTTATTACCGTAGCTGAATTAGTTTGGAAAAATGGCAGAGTAGAATTTATAACCATATTTACTAAAGACAAAATGGTTGCTGGCGGATACCAAGCAGGTCCATTAACTGGTATTTATCGTATAGGTGCTGTAGGTATTTTTATTGGATTAGTGGTTGCGTGGATAACCGTTCAGATTTATCGCTTTACAATTAAGCACAACTGGCAAATAAAAATGCCAGATTCAGTCCCATCAGGAGTGGCAAACTCATTTAGTGCCATGATACCTGGTTTTTGTGTTGCTGTAGTGATGTCGGCAATTAATATGGCCTTAGTTTTGGCAGGAACTGATTTATTCAATGTGTTATTTATCCCGTTTTCTTTCATCAGCAATATTGCAGATACTTGGTGGGGATTCCTGATCATACTCTTTTTAATTCACTTTTTATGGTGGTTTGGAATTCATGGCGCAACAATTATTAGCTCCTTTTATTCACCAATAGTTTTAGCTAATATGCAGGCAAATGTTAATCAAGGTACTCACCATGTTTTTGCTGGTGAAATTTTAAATGCGTTTGTTACAATTGGTGGTTCAGGTGCCACGTTAGGTGTTGCTATCTGGCTGGTATTAAGAGCACGTTCAACACAGTTAAAAGAATTAGGTAAAGTTGAAATTGTACCAGCAATTTTCAATATAAACGAACCAATTCTGTTCGGGTTGCCAATTGTGTATAATATTGACTTATTTGTGCCGTTTATTTGTGCTCCAATGGCTTCCGGTCTGGTAGCTTATTTAGCTATTGCGGCAAGGATAGTTCCGGTCATTAGAGTACAACAGCCTTGGCCAACACCAGTTGGTATTGGTGGCTACTTAGCTACGACAAGTTGGCAAGGAGGGATTCTCGCAATTATATGTGCAATAGTTGCATTTCTAATCTGGTATCCGTTTATTAAGCATTATGACAATGTCACTCTAAAGAAAGAGAAGAACAATGCAACCCCAGATGTTGCATAAAAAATAGATTATTTAAAATCTGTCTGGTAAAGGCAGATTTTTTTATTATAGATTATAGTAGGAGTAAAAAATGCTAAACAATATTTTAGTATTAATAGCGCTTACTGGCTATAATAAAAGTGTAACAATGTTAATAGATTTTGGAGGCACTTTTATATGAAATATCCAAAGACTAAAGAAGTTTTAAACCAATTAGTTGCTGATTTGACCCAACTACACATGGTGGTTCATCAACATCACTGGTACATGCGTGGTAATCGTTTTTTGAAATTACATCCATATTTAGATAAGGTAATGGACGAATTAGCTGACCAACTGGATCAAGTTTCTGAACGTTTAATTACTCTTGATGGTTCTCCAGTTTCAACCTTAGGTGAAATAGCAGCTAAAACTAAGATTCCTGATGAAAAGGGCAATTGGAACGAAACAATAGATGAACGTTATGCAAAAATTATTGAAGATTACCATTACCTTGATCAACTCTATGAAGAAGGCATTAAAGTCAGTGATGAAGAAGGAGACTATTCAACTAATGATATGTTAACTGGTTTCCACACTGATGTAGAAAAGAGAATTTGGATGATGTCAGGCGAAATTAACAAGGCTCCTGAAATTGATCCAGAATAATTAAGTGAAGTGTAAAAGCAGTCTTGACTGCTTTTTTGTATCTTCTTTTTATCTTACTTTTGCTATAATTAATTTGAATTGACAATTAATAATATAGTTTTAGAAAGCATGAATTATGGATAAAGAAGAGCAGGATAAGTTAAAAAAACAGGCTGCCGTAAAAGCTGCTGAATTAGTCAAATCAGGAATGAAACTGGGAGTAGGCACTGGTTCGACAGTAGCATTTTTAATTGATGAATTAGGCAGAAGAAAAAAAGAAGAAGGACTTGACCTTGATGCTGTGGTAACAACTTCAAGCAGAAGCAAGAAGCAAATGGAAAGCTACGGTTTTCATGTTGATGACTTGAATGCAGTAGATCAACTTGATTTGACAATCGATGGCGCAGACAGGTTAGCAGCTAACTTTGATGGTATTAAAGGCGGCGGTGGCGCTTTGACCATGGAAAAAAATGTTGCAATAAATTCTCGCAAAATAATTTGGATTGTAGACGAATCTAAAGTAGTTGACCGTTTAAGCGGCTTTGCTTTGCCTGTTGAGGTTTTACCTGTTTCGTGTGAACAAAATTTTAAACTTTTTCAATCCGAAGGCTTAAATCCGCAGTGGCGCATGTCAGGAAATGAACGCTTTGTAACTCATTATGGCAATTTTATTATCGATTTGAATATTGATCCTATTCCAGTTCCCAATGGTTTAGCTGATTATTTGGATCATACCGTAGGCGTGGTAGAACATGGGCTTTTTCTTGGGATGTGCGATGAGGCATTTATTGCACATTCTAATGGCAAGATCGAAGATCGAAAAAAGTAGCTTTTAAGTTAGCTTGAAACATAACTATGAGTGAAATAAGTCCCAAATAGTTTTCTAACTTTCGGGGCTTATTTCAATGCCAGCTCTTTTTATTTTTACAGCAACGAGTAGCTAAATTTGGTATTATTGTTTTATAACCATTTTTAAAAAGAGGATACTTATGTTAAAAAAACCATTGATAATTAGTACAGATCCCGGAATTGACGACGTTGTTGCAATTACCGTTGCCTTATTTGCTCCTGAATTTGATGTTAAATTGATAGCAGCAACTTGGGGCAATGTACCATTGAAAAATACTCTGGACAATACTTTAAAATTGGAAACATTTTTAAAAACCACTGTCCCCGTTGTAAGTGGTGCTGTCAGACCTTTACTGCGAGATCAAATCGATGCCTCAGATGTTCACGGAAAGAGTGGACTGGCTGGATTTGACTTTCCTGCGCCCAATCACAACTTATTAAAACCAGGTATAGCTGCAGAGGCAATTCATGAAGTTGTTGCTGGCAGTGCTGAAAAAGTAACGTTAATGCAAATTGGACCAGCAACAGATTTTGCGCTTTACTTTAGACAATTTCCAGAAGATTTGCCTAAAATTGAGCAACTGGTAATTATGGGTGGTGCAATTGGTCGCGGCAATTGGGGGCCTTATGCAGAATATAATGTTGCGGGCGATCCTGAAGCAGCACAGATTGTTTTTTCAAGTGGCATAAAAATTTTATTAGCACCACTCGAATTAGGACATCAAGCATATGTAACTCCAGATGTTTTGGATCAAATTAAGCAATCGGGCAGAACGGGAGATATGCTCTATCATATTATGAGCAATTTACATGATCATACTGAAACCAATGGCCGTGAAGTTTACGATGCACTGGCAGCTGGTATGTTGGTAAAGCCCGAAATGTTTGCTTTTAAGCCAGCTTATGTCATAGTAGATACCAAAAGTCCAAGTGCCTATGGTGCTTCGCTGATTGATTTTAATAACTTTTTCAATAAACCGGCAAATGTTCAAGTTGGTATAAAAGTTGACCGAGTTCAATTTTCAGAATGGTTAGTTTCTTCCATCAGGAATATAAATAATTGAGGTAGATAATGGCAGATTTCGTTTATCGTACTGTGATGCGTGATATCAAACAAAATATTCTAGATAACAAATATGAGGGGATGCGCCTTCCAGACGAGCGTAGTCTAGCTGAACACTATCAAGTAAGTCGTTCCTCAATGAAAAGGGCGATGGAGATGCTTTCTCAACAAGGTATTGTCTTTAAAAAAAGAGGCAGCGGAACATTTATTAACCCTTTATATTTAAAAAATCAATCTTTGTTTCGTTATGAAGGGTCTAACCTAGGTTTGACTGATAGTTTGAAGGTTCCTGGTAAAAAGCAGGGAATCAAATTGCTTTCTTTTAGCGTAATCAAGACTCCGAAAGGGATAGCACAAGACTTATTCCTTAAAGAAAATGACTTTGTTTATGAGTTTAAAAGGCTGCGCTTTCTAGATGAACAACCATTTTTAATTGAAACAGGCTATGTGCCTATTAAAATTGTTCCTGAGTTAAAACCTGAACACTTGAAAAAATCACTTTTTAATTACCTAGAAGATTCGCAAAATAAAGTCGTTACCAAAGCGTTTCTGAATATTACGGTTGAGCCTTCAAATGATGAAGACCAATCTCGCCTTAATTTAAAAAAGAGTGAACCAGTGGGAGTAATGGAAGGTATCTTCTTTTTGGATGATGGAACTCCATTTGAAGTTTCTACAATGCGAATTCATTATCAATATATGAAATTCAATACATTTGTTAATTTGAATAAATAGAAAAAGCAGGCTTAAGCCTGCTTTTTTGGGATACATTCTATTTAAAAAAGAAAATCAAACATTTCTAAATTGTTGCATATCCGTGATCCGTCCAGTATAAACAAAATTTAAGTTAATGTTTTTAGTTTTTTCACCTAAATCATGTAAAAGTTTTTGCTGCAAGGTCGTTAAATGCAAATGCTGAAGTGCGACACAAGCTTCAATATACAATACTAATTTACCAGCATAATCTAATGGGTGATCGTGACTGTCAAACTTACGCATTACCATACCAATAGCATCACGAATTTGCTTATATTTATTAATATTCAATTCATTATATATATTAGAGTAGAAACTCCTATAAAACTGATCTAAATCTATATAAACTTCTTCGATTAGTTGCTTTTTTTTAGAAAATAAGCTATCAAAAAAAGTTGTTCATAACCTCACTTCCTCAATATCGAAATAATTTGTGTCTTTGGTGAAAAATTTTTTTGGAAATTTTCAGATAAAGGCAAATCTGTGATTAAAACGTCAATCTTATTAAGTGGAATTGACATGTAAGGAGAAGTATTTTGACTATTAAATTTATATTTTTCTGCGATTACAACCACTTGCTTAGCTCTTGAACATGCGATCTTGATTAATTCTGAATCACTCATTTTTGCTGAATAGATACCATCGCTTCTAACATTTGATGTGCCAACAAAAGCAGTATTAAAACTTATTTTTTGCAGAAGTTCAAGTGAATCAACAGAGTAATTAAATCTGTCTTCCTTATCTATTTTGCCTCCAAGAAGTCTTACATTAGGTAATTTAGATTGCATCAGAGCTAATGAATTATCAATTGAGTTAGTAACGATTTGCAAGTCAGTACCACAAATTAATTCACATAATTTCTTTAAAGTGGTTGATGGACCAATAAAGTCACACTGGTTAGGATGGATAAATCTTTGAGCCATTTTTGCCATTTTAGTTTTAACTGGTGAATCTATTTGACTTCTCATGAGGAAGTTGGGTACATCACTACGGTCTATCGCTACTAATCCACCATGAACACGAATTGCTTGTCCAGTTGCAGTTAAACGAACTACATCTCGTCTAGCTGTATCAAAAGAAATTTTGAAATAATCAGCTAACTTGCGAGTACTCAAATGATTTTCTTTATTAAGCATTTGCTTAATTTGTCGCAGGCGTTCTTCTTGTGTCATTTTACCTCTCCTGTGCCTAATTTAGCACTAGAATAAATATTGTTTAATCACTTTTTCAGTATTTAATTTAAAAAATAAGTATTTATCAGTATTTGAACATAAATATGCTGATCTGTAAATAAAAAATACCATAATAATAGTATTACTTATCTACTCGGCAATAACTAAACACTTATTTTTTAGAAATTGGAACGAACCAATTTTCAAAATGGTTGAACTTTGACAAAAACTTGCTATAATATGTTTATCAAATGAATTTTAGCAAATAATAAAAAGGGAGAATAAAAATGGCAGTTGATTACGACTCAAAAGAATTTCTCAAAAGTGTTGATGCTCACTGGCGTGCAGCAAATTATCTATCTGTAGGTCAGCTTTTCTTAATGAGTAACCCATTATTAAAACATGATTTGAAAGCAAGTGAAGTTAAGCCTAAACCAATTGGTCACTGGGGTACTATTTCACCACAAAACTTTATTTATGCTCATTTAAATAGAGTTATCAAAAAATATGGCCTAAATATGTTCTATATTGAAGGTTCAGGTCATGGCGGTCAGGTTATGGTATCTAATTCATACCTTGATGGTTCTTATAGTGAACTTTATCCTGAAATTCAACAAGATGAAAAAGGGATGGCCAAGCTCTTTAAACGTTTCAGCTTCCCTGGCGGGTCTGCTTCACATGCTGCACCTGAAACCCCTGGTTCGATGCACGAAGGTGGAGAACTAGGTTATTCTCTTTCTCATGGCACAGGTGCAATTTTAGATAATCCTGACGTAATTGCGGCTGTTGAAATTGGTGATGGCGAGGCTGAAACAGGTCCTCTTGCAGCTAGCTGGTTTAGTGATAAGTTTATTAACCCTATCAAAGATGGGGCAGTTTTACCAATCTTGCAAATTAATGGTTTCAAGATTTCAAATCCGACTATTGTATCCAGAATGTCAGATGAAGAATTGACCAAGTATTTTGAAGGCATGGGCTGGCATCCTTATATTATTTCTGCATACAATGGCGGCGAGTTTGATGGCTATAAAGACCACATGCAGATTCATGAAGAAATGGCTAAATTGATGGATACCGTGATTGAAGAAATTAAGGCTATTCAAAAGAATGCTCGTGAGAATAATGATGAAACTTTGCCGCATTGGCCAATGATCATTTTCCGTGTACCAAAGGGTTGGACAGGTCCAAAGAAGGATCTTGATGGTAATCCAATTGAAAACTCATTTAGGGCTCATCAGATTCCAATTCCAGTCGCTCAAGATGACATGGAACATAAAGATATGCTGGTTGATTGGCTTAAGAGTTATAAACCGGAAGAGTTATTCGATGAAAATGGCGTTCCAACTGAAATAGTCACGGCTGATAATGTTACTGGCGATAGCAGAATGGCCATGAACCCAATCACTAATGCAGGTGGAGAGAAAGCTAAGCGTCTTAGTTTGCCTGATTACCGTAAGTATGCCTTAAAATTTGATCAACCAGGTTCTATTGAAGCTGAAGACATGACGGAATGGGCTAAATATTTGAACGAAATTGCTGAACTAAATCCAAATACTTTCCGGGGTTTTGGACCAGATGAGTCTAAGTCTAACCGCTTATTTAAGTTTATTGATGAACAAAAACGGCAATGGGAAAGCTCCGTTCATACACCTAATGATGAAAACTTGGCACCAAGTGGTCGTTTAATTGATTCTCAATTATCAGAACACCAAGCCGAAGGCTGGCTTGAGGGTTACGTTTTATCAGGTCGTCATGGTTTCTTTGCTACTTATGAGTCATTTGGTCGTGTTGTAGATTCAATGCTGACTCAACACATGAAATGGTTAAGAAAAGCTAAGGAACAATATTGGCGTAAGGATTATCCATCATTAAACTTCATTGCAACTTCAACTGTCTTCCAACAAGATCATAATGGTTATACTCACCAAGACCCGGGTGTCTTGACTCACATGTATGAAAAGAATCGTCCAGATTTAGTTCATGAGTATTTACCAGCTGATACTAATTCATTACTCGCTATTTCACAAAAAGCTTTCAGCGATCGTGAATGCATCAACATTTTGGTTACTTCAAAGCAGGAAAGACCTCAATGGTTCTCAATTGATGAAGCAACTCGTATTGCAAACCACGGCTTATCATACATTGATTGGGCATCGACTGACCAAAATGCTAAGCCTGATGTTGTATTTGCTTCAACTGAAACGGAGCCGACAATGGAATCTCTTGCTGCAATTGACATTTTGCATAAGAATTTCCCTGATCTCAAGATTCGTTATATTAACGTAATTGACGTTATGAAATTGATGAATACTAAGGATAACCCAGAAGCAATTTCTGATGAAGAATTTGCTGAATTATTCCCAAGCGATGTGCCAGTAATCTTTGCATGGCATGGCTATAAGGCAATGATGCAATCCATTTGGTTTGGTCGCAAGCGTGGCAATGTTCATATTCATTGTTATGAAGAAGAAGGAGATATTACTACACCGTTTGATATGAGGGTGGTTAACGAACTTGATAGATTCCATTTAGCAAAGGATGCCATTTTAAGTGTTCCTCGTTACGCTGAAAAGAGTGCCGGCTTTGTGGCAGAAATGGACAGATTGCTTGCAAAACACCACCAATACATTCGTGATAATGGTAAAGATATGCCTGAAGTTACTGAATGGAAATGGACAGGTCTCAAGTAAATATTGTTAGTTAAAAACATAGTTTCTTAATAAGTGAAGCTATGTTTTTGCTTTTTATTCGGTTAATTTAATTAGCCTTATTCTTGTTAAAAACAATAATTTTATTTATAATAAGAATCATCATAAGGGAGTAACAGCAATTACTTGCGATAAGCCCAACACCCGAAGAAATACTTCTGGACTTATCTTAAATAGTGAGACTTGTGTGTGTTATACATATAAGTCTCTTTTTTGTTATTAGGAGGTAACAATGCCCCAGAATTTTTACAATCAAAAGATTGAAGATGTAGCTCAAGAGTTAGAAACATCATCAAGTCAAGGATTAAGCGTAAACCAAATAGAAGAATTGCGTACAAAATATGGCTCTAATAGTTTGACGAGCAAAAAGAAAATCAGCATTTGGCAACGTTTTTTAGCCCAGTTTAAGGATTTTATGATTATTGTTTTGATAGTTGCAGCGTTGCTTTCAGGCTTTGTAGCTCAAGAATGGACAGATGCGGCAATAATCATGATTGTGGTCATTTTGAACGCAGTATTAGGCGTTTTTCAAGAAACACGTTCTGAGGAGGCAATTAATGCTTTAAAGAAAATGGCTACTCCTAACGCCCATGTACGTCGTGATGGCCAAATTGTAGAAATACCAAGTACGGAATTAGTACCTGGGGATCTTGTGTTACTTGAAGCGGGTGATGTTGTACCGGCAGATTTGCGTTTGACTCTTACCAAAAGTCTCAAAATTGAAGAATCAGCTTTAACCGGCGAGTCGGTTCCGGTTGACAAAACTAGTGAACCTATTAATGAAGAAAAAGTAGCACTAGCAGATCAAGATAATATGGCATTTGCTAATACTAATGTTACTTACGGTCGCGGTGAAGGCATTGTCACTGAAACAGGTATGAATACTGAAGTCGGAAAGATTGCGACAATGCTTAACAACACTGATGAAACGGATACGCCATTAAAGCGTAATCTAAATCAGCTTGGTAAAACGCTAACTATTATGATTCTGCTGATCTGTGCTGTAGTCTTTGTTGTAGGCTTTTTTACTAAAAAGGGAACAGAGCCTACAGATAAATTAGCAATTGATATGTTCTTGGTGGCAGTTTCACTTGCTGTTGCTGCAATACCGGAGGGTTTGCCTGCAATTGTAACCATTATTTTGGCTCTTGGTACTCAGATAATGGCTAAGCACAATTCGATTGTGCGTAAGTTGCCAGCAGTGGAAACTTTAGGAGCAACAGATATTATCTGCTCTGATAAAACAGGCACATTAACTCAAAATAAAATGACAGTTGAACAGGTTTATTATGATAACCAGGTTCATAATTCTTCCAATAGAATCACTACTGATAATCATGCTTTAATGGCAATGGTTTTAGCTAATGATTCAAAACTTGACGATAATAATCAATTGTTGGGTGATCCAACTGAAACTGCATTGGTTCAGTATGCGCTTGATCAAAAAATTGATGTGCATAATTTGCTTGCAAATCATAAGAGACTCCAGGAAGTGCCATTTGATTCCGGTCGTAAATTAATGAGTACTATTAATGAGAACAATGGACAATATTTTGTAGCAGTTAAAGGAGCTCCAGATCAACTGCTTAAACGAGTAACGCAGATTGAACTTGATGGTAAAGTCAGTGAGATCACTGAGAAGCAAAAAGATGAAATTATGCTTTCAAATCAAAATATGGCTAAAAATGCGTTAAGAGTTTTGGGGTTAGCCTATAAAACAGTTGAACAATTATATGATGATCCTACAACTGATAATGTTGAGCAGAACTTGATTTTTGTTGGCTTGGTGGGGATGATAGACCCAGAGCGCCCTGAAGCAAAAGAGGCTATTAAAGAAGCTCACAGTGCCGGTATTAGAACAGTTATGATTACAGGTGACTTTCAAGTTACTGCTCAGGCAATTGCAGAAAGACTGGGTATTTTGAAGCCTGGCCAAGATGAGCGGGTAGTTACTGGTGCACAGCTGGATGAATTTAGTGATGAATATCTGGAAAAGCATGTAGCTGATTTTGATGTTTATGCCAGGGTTTCACCAGAACACAAAGTTCGTATCGTTAAAGCGTGGCAAGCCCAAGGCAAAATTGTAGCTATGACAGGAGACGGAGTTAATGACGCACCTAGTTTAAAGCAAGCTGATATTGGAATTGGTATGGGCATCACTGGTACAGAAGTGTCAAAGGGTGCTAGCGACATGGTTTTAGCTGATGACAACTTTGCAACTATTGTTGAAGCAGTTAAACAAGGACGCAAGGTCTTTAGCAATATTCAAAAAGCCATTCTTTACCTCATGAGTTGTAATGTCGGGGAAGTTTTAACAGTATTTATGATGACCATGCTGGGTTGGGATATTTTAGCTCCGGTGCAATTGCTGTGGATTAACTTGGTGACAGATACTTTACCAGCTATTGCCTTGGGACTTGAACCAGTTGAAAAAGGTATTATGAAGCGTATGCCTCGGGGTAAGAAATCAAACTTCTTTAGCGGTGGCGTTGCCAGCTCAATTGTTTACCAAGGAATACTCGAAGGTGTCATTGTTTTAACTACTTATCAACTAGGCTTAAACTTTGGCCCTCACATGGGTAATGCCAATCTGCAACACGCTGATGCTCTAACAATGGCCTTTCTTACATTAGGACTTATTCAACTATTTCATGCCTTTAATTCTAAGTATATTCACCAATCAATTTTTTCTAAGAGGACATTTGCTAATAAGTGGTTTAATTGGGCAATCTTGATATCAGCTATTGTCATGGCAGCAGTTGAATTACCATTTATGACAAAGTTCTTTGATGTCACGGAATTAAATTCAACACAATGGTTAATAGTTTTGGGAGCTGGAATTTGTATGATTTTAATAGTAGAAATTGTGAAGGGATTTCAGCGTCTCTCCGGTAAAAAATAAAAAAGTGAAACGAACACTTTTTCGACAGAGATCTAAACTCGTTTATAAGTTACAAAGACCAATAAGTCATTTAAAAGATGATTTGTTGGTCTTTTGTTTTATGCAAGATTATTTTTTCCGCTTAATTAAATAGTAGTTCTGCTATTTTTGATAAATATTGAGCATCAATTTGATCAAATCTGTCAAAGTCATTGCTGTCAAGGTCAAGAACAGCGACAAGTTTTTTATTGTGGATAATGGGAACAACGATTTCTGAATTGGTATTGGCATCGCAGGCAATATGACCTCTAAACTTATGAACATCCGGAACAATTTGAATTTGACCGGTTTGTGCAGCTGCGCCGCAGACACCCTTTCCTAACTGAATATGCATGCAGGCGACCGGTCCTTGAAAGGGTCCTAAAATAAGCTCTTGATCTTGAAAGCGATAAAATCCGGCATAACTTACTTTGGGTAACCCATTAAAAAGCAGTGCACTAATGTTACTCATGTTGGCAATTAAATCGTGTTCGCCTTGCAGAAGACTGCCGGCTTGTTTTAAAAGTAATTTATAATTTTTTTCTTTATCCATAAGTTTTCTCCTTAGTTAGAGTGTATGCTAGTCGAACTATTTTTGAAAGAAAAAAATGCAAATAAGAGTATATTTTTCACAGATAATTTTAATTATAAATGGCAATTTCTGACAATAAATTGTCATTAATGAACATACAAAAAAGCTTTTTATTATTGTACTTTCCTGTCATAGCGCTAACTAAATGACTTTCAGCTCAATGTGAATTAAACAGATCTTTCTATAAATTTTTATTAAAAACACTGTATTACTTTTAAAATTCTTAACGGTTATAGTAAAATAGATTCTACAACTTATTATTTCATGCATTGATTATGAAAGGGGCGATGACAATGTCGATGATAGAGTTCCATGACGTGCAAAAATTTTACGGCCATTTTCATGCACTGCACGACATTAATTTAGAGATTGATGAAGGTGAAACGGTGGTTCTGATTGGACCATCTGGTTCCGGTAAAAGTACTTTAGTACGGACCGTAAATGGTCTTGAGTCAATCCAGAAAGGTAAGTTAGTAGTTAACGGTCACGATCTTTCAGATCCAAAGACAAACCTCAACATCTTACGTAGTGATGTTGGGATGGTTTTCCAGCATTTTAATTTGTATAAGAATAAAGATGTATTGGAAAATATTATGCTGGCTCCCAGAATAGTAAGTCACATGCCTGAAGAAGAAAATAAAAAACAGGCGTTAGATTTGCTTGATATGGTTGGACTACGCAAATGGGCACATAATATGCCTTCACAAATTTCCGGTGGTCAAAAACAACGTGTTGCTATTGCCAGAACGCTGGCAATGAGACCAAAACTTATTTTATATGATGAACCAACATCTGCTCTTGATCCGGAAATGATTGATGATGTTTTACAAGTTATGAAGAAGGTTACCAATGAAAGTGGTATGACTTCATTAATTGTTACTCACGAAATGGGCTTTGCTAAAGAGGTAGCAAATAGAGTTATCTTTATGGATCAAGGCCGAATTGTTGAGGATGATGATAGCGAGAGCTTCTTTAAGCAGCCTAAGACGGAGCGGGCACAACAATTTTTGAGTAAAATTATTTCTCACTAAGGAGGCCAATTATGAAAAAGAAATTTTGGCTACTTCCTTTATTAGCATGTATTTTAATGCTAACCGGTTGTGGTAAAAGTCTTAGTGACCAATCTGTTTTAAATAATGTCAAGAAATCAAATACTATTGTTTGGGGCGTTAAAGGTGATGTTAAACTTTTTGGCTTAATTGATGTAAAGGACGGCCAGCAAAAGGGCTTTGATGTTGATATGGCAAAACATATTACAAAACATATATTAGGACCTCAAGGAAAAGCTGAATTTGTCACTACAACGTCTCAATCCAGAATCCCACTTTTAAAGAACGGGAATGTGGATGCCGTTATTGCAACAATGTCAATTACGCCAGAGCGTAAAAAGATTATTTCTTTTTCAAAGTCATACTTTGATGCGGGTCAGTCACTTTTAGTTCCTAAAAATTCTTCAATCAAGAGTACAAAGGACCTTAATGGTAAGACAGTTATCGGTGTTGTAGGTGCAAACTCAGTCGAAAACATTAAAAAAGTTGCTCCAAGAGCAAAAGTGATTGAGTTGCAAGATTATGCTCAGGCAATGAACGCATTAAAATCACATCAGGGGGATGCATTAACTACTGATAACGGAATTTTGTTTGGGTTAGCAGTTCAAAATCCGGGCTACGAAGTTCGTGGCGGCACTTTTACTGTTGAACCATACGGTGTTGCGGTTAATAAGGGACAAACCTCATTTACTGAAGCTGTAGACAAGGCGGTTCTTGAGATGCAGCATAATGGTGAATATAATCGCTTAATTAAAAAGTGGTTTGGCGATGTTCCAGGATTTAAGTATAAGGAGCTGTATCGCCGATGATTAATATTTTTTCAAAATTCAGCAGCCAGCTGTTTGTAGGCTTGGGCTGGACAATACTATCTAGTGTAATTGCTTTATTTTTCAGTTTAATAATTGGAACAATATTTGCAATTATGGAAGTTGTTCCAAGTAAAGTAATGCGTGTAATTGGACATGCTTATGTGGAAATAATGCGTAACATTCCTTTGCTTGTAATCACTATGTTTTTCTACCTGGTAATTCCGATTTACGTTGTCAAAATAAACGGTTTTACTGCTGGTACAATCGGGTTAACCTTATATACTTCTGCTTTTATTGCCGAGACAATTCGTTCAGGAATTCAATCTGTTTCTGGCGGTCAAATGGAAGGTGCAAGATCAACTGGTATGACCTACTGGCAGGCAATGCGTTATATAATTTTGCCTCAAGCATTCAAGATAGTAATACCACCTTTAGGCAACCAGTTTGTTAACTTGGTCAAAAACTCTTCAGTTCTGGCCTTTGTGGCAGGATTTGATTTAATGTATCAAGCAAATTCAATTGCTTCAGCAACTTTTGACACTATTAACAGTTATTTGGTTGTAGGTGTTTTATATTTGATCGTTACATTGCCGATTAGTTATTATATGCGGCACCTGGAAAAGAAATTAGGTTAAAGGAGGTACTAGAAAATGCAAAATTGGGTTAACGCCTTTTCATGGCTTAATGTACGCTTTTTGTTAATGGGCCTCTGGGTAACTATTTACATTTCCGTAATTTCGGTCATTTTAAGTTTTATTATTGGCTCGATTTTAGGAATAATTAGATATTCTAAAATTAAGTATGTTTCAGCTGTTGTAGGTTTCATTATTGATATTATTCGTAATATTCCCCTGCTGCTGATTATCTTCTTTACTTATTTTGGGCTACCAAACTTTGGTTTAAGGCCGGAAACCATACCGGCAGCGATTATTGCCATGACAGTATTCGAATCCTGTATGATTGCTGAAATTGTGCGTTCAGGTATTCAATCTGTTTCTATCGGTCAGATGGAGGGTGCAAGATCAACTGGTATGTCGTTTGTTCAGGCTTTATGGCATGTTGTTTTGCCTCAAGCTTATAAAAACATGATTCCAACAATTATTAGTCAGTTTGTTTCTCTAATTAAGGACACATCTTTGGCAACAATCATAGTTGTTCCGGAAATGATGCAGCACGCACAAGTTATTTATGGTCAAAATGCAAACTACATTTTACCGATGTTTGCTGCTTTAGCTGTTTTGTATTTTGCTGTGTGCTTTACATTGTCAATTATCGGCAGTGCAATAGGCAGGCATTTGTCTTAAAATAAGAATTTGATTAGTAATTATTAAAAAGCAATTCACAAGTTTGTGAATTGCTTTTTTTGTTTGCTCTGATACATAGGCAATTGGTTCATACCATTTCACAAACTTTTTTATTTGATTTTACTAGTTAATTATTTTTATTAAATAATTTTAAGAAAAATGCTTGACATATTAAAAATTAGCTATTATCTTATAATATAACATCATATAACAAGAATGATTGAGAGGTTAAAAATGAAAAAAGAATATCAACAAGAAATTAAAAATGCTCTTGCCGCTGCAGAAAAGATTGATGGCATTAATCATGTCTATTTTGTAGCTTGTGGAGGATCGATGGCTTTTATGCAACCAGCTGAATATATTTTCAACCGCGAATGTGATATTCCAGCTACAATTTTACCAGCACGGGAATTTACAACACGTAATCCTCATGATTTGGGCAACCATAGTTTAGTAGTTTCTTGTTCACATTCAGGTAGTACACCGGAAACAAATGAGGCAGTTAATTTTGCCAAAAGTAAAGGTGCTCTAACAGTAGGTATTACTTATACAGCAGGTTCTGACTTAGAAAAGAATTCCGATTTCACTTTGCACTACAGTTGGGGCAAAGGTACCGATGCTTCTGATTTAAATAATGGAGTTTTATATGGTTTCATATTTAGTTTATTGAAGTCCATAACTGGTGATAACAAATTTGAAAAAGGCCTGAAAGCTTTGGATAGTTTAGAAACTATGGCTGACAGGGTAAGAAAGCAATTTGGAGAAACTGCAAAGAAATGGACCAGTGAATTAAAACGCGAAAAATTAATTTATGCTGTAGGATCAGGTATTAATACTGGAGAAACATATTCATTCTCAGCATGCTGGCTTCAAGAAATGCAATGGATTCATAGTGGTTACATCAATTCTGCCGAGTATTTCCATGGTCCATTCGAAGTAACAGATTTTGATGTGCCCTTTATCATTTGCAAAGGATTAGGCGTAACCAGAAAAATGGATCAACGTGTAATCGATTTTGCTAAAAAGCATAGTCAAAAAGTTTACGTGATTGACGACGCTGACTTTGATATGCATGAAGTAGATGACGACTTTAAAGAATACTATTCTCAGATTCTTTCAGGAGTTGCTTTCCGTCAATTAGCCGAAGGATTTGCTTATGAAAGAGGACACTCACTAGATGTCCGTCGTTATATGGGACATCTGGATTATTAAAAAGGCTGTAAATCATGAAAATAATTGCAGTTGGTGACAATGTAGCTGATACATACATCAAGCAAAAGATATTTTTTCCAGGCGGAAATTGTGTCAATGTAGCAGTTGATGCCAAAAAAGCTGGAGCTGATGTTTCAGCTTATCTAGGAATGTTTGGAGATGACGATCGAGCACAGCATATTAAAAAATCTTTAACAGAAGAAAATGTAGAACTTATTAATTGTCGTAAGGTCTATGCCCCCACAGCACAGCCTCGAGTTATTCTCACAGATGAAGGTGATAGAACTTTTGCCCCTGGTCCTAAAAATTCAGTAATGCATTTGTTATCCTTAAGGCTTACCCCAACAGATTTTGCGGAAATAAAAAAGTTTGATGTTGTTCATGTTGGAATTGATTCGGGAATTGAAAATTATCTTGATGAATTACATCATATTACCAAAGTATCATTTGATTTTTCAGATTCTCGCAATGAAGGTTACTTTAAACGTGTTTTACCGTTTGTAGATTATGCTTTCTTTTCAGGTTCAGAGATGTCTGATGAACAAGTGGAAGAATTTGCTAAAAAATATTTAACTTTGGGACCGGAAGTCATAGTCATCACAAGAGGTGCAAATTCTGCATTCTTGTTAACTTCACAGAAATCCTATTATCAAAAACCACAAAAAGTAAAAGTCGTTGACACTATGGGTGCAGGTGACAGCTTTATTGCTGGTTTTCTAGTTTCTTACTTAAATAAAAACAATCTGCAAGAAGCTGCTTTAGCAGCTAGTAAAAATGCTGCAGCTACTTGCCAACTATCTGGTGGCTTTGGTCATCAGAAATCCTTTTAGAAAAGAGTGATATTTATGAAAAAAAGTGCATTGTTTGCAACTGCAATTGCATGTGTAGGCTTGTTGATAACAGGATGCCAGAAAAATTCTAGTTCTGGTACAAAAAATCAAGATAAAATTACTGTTGTTCAAAATACTACGGTGGATTCTCTTGACCCAATATTAGCGTATCAAAACACCTCTGTAACTGTTGTTGCTAACACTACAGAAGGGCTTTATACCATTGATGACCATGATAAACCTCAATTAGCTTTGGCTTCTAAAGTTAAAACGAGCAATCATGGACTAACCAAGACCTATACAATTCGTGAAAATGCTAAATGGTCAAATGGTGATCCAGTTACGGCTAATGATTTTGTTTTTGCCTGGCGTCGGCTGTCAGATCCTAAGATAGCATCAGCCTTTAATTTCCAGCCAGGTGCGGCTGGAATTAAAAATGCTAATGACATTGTAGCTGGAAAGAAGCCAGTCAAGTCATTGGGTGTTAAGGCCACAGGTCCTAAAACTTTAGTTGTTCAACTTGATCATGTTGTACCTTATATGAACAAATTGCTGGCATTCAGTGATTTTGCTCCTGTTAACCAAAAATATTTTGAAAAAGTAGGAAAGAAATTTGCACAAGATTCCAATCATTTAATTTACTCTGGTCCTTACCAAATCAAGGATTGGAAATTAGGTGATAACACTATCCAGTTAGTTAAAAATCCTAAATATTGGGATGCCAAGAATGTCAAAATTAAGAATGTTAAGCTTGATATTATTACGGACCCGGAAAAGGCAGCTATTGCATTCGAAAATGGCAGTGCAGACTATGTTCACTTAAGTGGTCAGCTTGTTTCTAAGTATCGGAAAGATAAGAATTTTAAGAATGATGTTGGTAACTTTACTCAATATCTCATGTTCAATTTGAAAAAGCCTGGACTAGATAATGCTGACCTTCGTAAAGCTATATCTTCAAGTATTAACCGTAAAGAAATTACTACTCATATTCTGAAGGATGGTTCAATTCCTTCTCATTCAATGGTTATGAAAAATTTGGTTAAAAATCCTACAAATGGCAAAGATTTTGCGGATGAATCAACCACTAATTTGTCAGAATACTCACCAGCTCAAGCTAAAAAGTATTGGAATAAGGCCAAAAAAGCAACTAACCTGCGTTCATTTACCCTGCTTTATGATGACAGTGATCCTTCTTATGCCAATGTAGCAGCTTATGTTAAGGCACAGGTGGAGAAAAATCTTCCAGGAATGAAAGTAACACTGCAACAAGTAGCAAAGAAGACTAGGAATGATAAGATGTCAAAAGCAACTTATGATGTCACACTGACACGCTGGGGACCGGATTATGCAGATCCAACAGCAATTTTAAGTATGTATCAATCTGAGAATGATAGTAATTATGGTCGCTGGAAAAATTCAGAATTTGATAAGTTAATGGCCCAATCTGACCAAACTACTGATCAAGCTAAGAGATACAAATTGCTTCTTAAGGCAAATAATATCCTAATTGACAGTGCTTCTTGCCCACCGCTTTATCAGATTGGTGCACCAGTTTTGCAAAGAGCAAATATTAAAGGACTGCCAATGCATATAGCCGGCGTATCGTTCTTCTTCAAATATGCTTCAATTAAATAATTTCATTAAAAGTATTAATAGGGCTGGGATACAATCTCAGCTCTGTTTGCTTATTTAGGAAGATTGGAGGGAAAAAATTGAAAAAGTATGTCTTAAAAAGAATATTAATCGCAGTGATTACATTATTTTTGATTACTTTGATTCTTTTTATTATGGAAAAGGCAATGCCTGGTTCTCCATTTAATGATGAAAAAATGTCACATGCTCAAGTAGCGGCACTTTATCATAAATATGGTTTAGACGGTCCAGTGCCACTGCAGTTTCTTAATTACTTGAAAAATATGTTGTCTGGCGACTTCGGTGTTTCGTATACCGTTCAAGTTAATACGCCGGTTACTACAATGATTTTGCAGCATTTTACCATTTCACTCCAGATAGGTTTACAGGCTACTGTACTAGGTTCAGTTTTAGGCTTTCTGATGGGAATTTTGGCAGCAATCAAAAAAGGTACAATTTGGGATAACTTAATGACTGGCATTTCTGTTTTGGGAATAAGTCTTCCTAACTTTGTAGTAGCATTGATCGTGTCAATCATATTTTCTTATAAACTAATGGTCTTTCCAGGAACATACCAACCAACACAACCATTTGTATCAAGTATTCTGCCTACAATAGCATTGAGTACTTTTACTATGGCAAGTATTGAGCGATATGTTAGAAATGACATGATTGATATTATGAATTCTGATTATTATCGTTTAGCGGATTCAAAAGGAATTAAAAAGTTCCAGTTGATCGGACACCATGTTATCAGAAACACTTTAATTTCAGTTATTACAGTATTAGCACCACTGATGATTGACCTAATTGCCGGGAGTATGGTAATTGAAAAAGCTTTTGCTATTCCAGGCTTGGGAACATTGTATATCAGTGCTATACAAGCTAATGACTACAATGTAGTCTTAGGCATAACTTTCTTTTATGCAGTGCTTTTTATTAGTATTATGTTAATAGTTGATATTCTTTATGGGTTAATAGATCCGCGTATTAGATTAGATGAGGGCAAATAATTATGACTAATATAGAAAATAATGATTTTGAATTTGCCCATAAATCTGAAACAGTTGACCATTATTCCGGTAAATCTTATTCATATGGGCAGTTGGTTTGGCATCGCTTTTTAAGAAATAAAGGTGCGGTGATTAGCGCAGTTGTTTTAATTATTATTGCTTTAATAGCCATTCTGGCGCCTTACCTTAGTCAATACTCACCCACTACACCGTATCCTAACCAGTCTAATTTAGCTCCTGGAGTTAATGGTCATTGGTTTGGAACAGATAACTTAGGCAGAGATATTTTTGTAAGAGTTGCTGCTGGTACTTCAGTTTCACTAAGGGTTGCTCTAGTGGCTATGGCAATTGATCTGGTTATTGGTACTAGTTATGGCCTGATTTCAGGATATTTTGGTGGCAAAATTGATTTATTCATGCAAAGAATAACAGAAATTCTTAGTACTATTCCTATGATCATTATTGTTACTTTGCTTGTTCTTGTCATGAAGCCAGGTCTAGTAAGCATAATTACTGCGATGATGATTGTCGGCTGGATTAATATGAGTAGAATAGTTCGCGCACAGGTGTTGGAACTAAAAACCAGCGAGTATGTTTTATCAGCAAAGACAATGGGAGAATCTGATATTAAAATTATTTTCTCTCAAATTTTGCCTAATACATTAGGACAAATAATTACCACATTTATGTTATCTATTCCGAATGCAATTTTTTTGGAAGCATTCTTAGCCTTTATCGGTTTAGGTGTTCCGGCACCATTAGCTTCATTAGGAACAATGATTAATGATGGTTATACCCAGGCTATCGTTTATCCATACATGGTCATTTTCCCCGTATTGTTTTTAGCACTAATTATGTTGAGTTTTAATATTATTGCGGATGGCTTACGGGATGCTATTGAAGGAAGTTAGGTAAGATTATGACCGAAACAGTTTTAGAAATAAAAAATTTACAAGTAGCCTATCATACCGATCACGGAGAAGTGCAAGCTGTTAGAGGAATAAGTTATCAGGTAAAAAAGGGTGAAACAGTTGCTTTAGTTGGTGAATCCGGTTGTGGCAAGTCAGCTAGTGTAAAGCCAATCATGGGCGAAAAAGAAGCCAATCAAATAATTAAATCCGGTGAGATCAATTTCACTTACCAGACTGAAAATGGTCCACAAACAGTTAATTTATTAAAAATTAGTCCTAAGATTATGCAAAATCGTATTAAGGGCAAAGAAATAGCAATGGTTTTTCAAGACCCAATGACTTCTCTCGATCCAACCATGAAAATTAATAAGCAAATCGCGGAGGCAGTAAAGGCTTCTCATCCTGAGATGAATAAGGATCAAATCAACGAACGGGTGCTTAATTTAATTGAAACCGTTGGCATTCAAAACATGAAGGTTGTTCAGAACCAATATCCACATCAACTTTCTGGAGGAATGAGACAGAGAATTGTTATCGCCATTGCGTTGGCCGGGAATCCCAGTTTACTGATCTGTGATGAACCAACTACGGGTTTGGATGTAACTATTCAGGCTAAAATTTTGAACCTGATTAAAGATATACAAAAGAGCAGGAAATTATCTGTTATTTTTATTACCCATAATTTAGGGGTGGTTGCCAATATTGCAACATATGTGAACGTCATGTATGCTGGAAAAATAGTTGAGACTGGAACGAGCCAAGATATCTTTTTTGAACCTCGTCACCCATATACTTGGGGTCTGCTTGAATCAGTACCCGATATCAATGAGAAGGTTGACGAATTACCGACTATTGCCGGAACGATTCCAGACCTAACACAACCGATTGTTGGAGATGCTTTTGCTCCCAGAAATAAGTATGCCTTAAACATTGATTTTAAAAAACAACCGCCAATGTTTAAAATTAATGACCACCATTATGCTGCAACTTGGCTCTTAGATAAAAGAGCTCCCAAAGTACCAATTCCAGCAGTTTTGCAAAAGAGAATTTTAAAAATGAAGGGGGCATCATAAGCAATGACTAAAAATATACTTGAAGTTCATCATTTAAAGCAATATTTTCCAGTTGCAAATAAAAAAGTAGTTAAAGCGGTAGATGATGTTTCCTTTAACATTGCTAATGGTGAAACTTTTGGTCTGGTAGGTGAGTCAGGAAGTGGAAAGACCACTATTGGACGCTCTATTATTCGTCTTTATTGGCCTACTGCAGGTGAAGTGATTTTTGAAGGTGAACAAATAGCAGGACAACTAAGTAAAAAGCAGACTGCTAAGTTGCGCAAAGACATGCAGATGATTTTTCAAGATCCTATGTCTTCACTAAATCCTCGTAAAAAAGTTGGTGACATAGTCAAGCTGGGTCTTGATATTCATTATCCTAAATTATCTAAGGATGAAAAACTGCAAAAAGTTATTGAAATGCTAAAAGTAGTGGGCCTTGATTCATCATTTGTTAACCGCTACCCACAAGAACTTTCGGGTGGACAAAGACAAAGAGTTGGTATTGCTAGAGTAGTTATCATGCATCCCAGACTTATTATTGCAGATGAAGCTATTTCTGCCCTAGATGTTTCAGTACAAGCTCAAGTTGTCAATTTACTCCAAAGAATACAAAGAGAAAGTGGCAGTGCCATGCTCTTTATTGCCCATGACTTGGCAATGGTCAAACATATTTCAAGTCATATAGGAGTAATTCATTTGGGACATATTGTCGAGATTGGACCAACAGAAGCAATTTTTGACGATCCTGTGCACCCTTATACTAAAAGTTTGTTAACTGCTATCCCCACTACTAATCCAATAGCAGAACAAAATAAAAAGTTATCAAATTATCATGCATTTAGACAACAATATGAAAATAAAGAAATGGCAGATTTGGGCAATGGTCACTATGCAATAGACGATGGATCGTGGACTAAGTAAAACTCCTTATGATAAAATATTGATAAATAAATTTTTATATTATCAAGAAAAGGAAAAATAGATGCCACGTCCTAAAACAAAGCAAGAATTAGTTGATGCAAGTAATTCGTCATACCAGAAGATAGTTGATTTAATCGCTAAGTTGCCAGAGGATGCTCGCACTGGCAGTTTCAATTTTGATACGAGTAAATTAAAAGAAGCCCATTGGAAGAGAGATAATAATGTACGTGATGTTTTGATTCACTTATATGAATGGCAAAAATTGTTGCTAGAGTGGGTTAAAAGCAATCAATCCGGTGAAGACAAAGAATTTTTGCCTGAAGGGTATAATTGGCGTAATTATGGTGAATTGAATCAAGAATTTTGGCAAAAGCACCAATCTACGCCACTTGCAGAAGCAGAAAAAATGTTAGCGACTAGTCATAAACAAACCATGGCTTTGCTTGATACCTATACGGAAGAGCAACTCTTTCAAAAAAATGTTTTTCCTTGGACTGGTAATAATGCATTAGGTACTTACTTCATTGCAAATACTTGCAGTCATTATGAATGGGCTTTAAAGAAGTTACGAAAATATCAAAGATCCTTGAAATAAGGTCTTATTAAAACCGTTAGCGTAAAAGCTGACGGTTTTTGTATTGATTAAGTTACTTATTAGGTAAATTAGAAGTTTGACAATTTATTTCTCTATAGATATAATTTCTAAATAGAAAATATTTATAAAAGGAAATTATAATGAAAAATAATAAGTTATACCAGACATTAATGGACTTACAGTGTGAGTTGGTTGCTGAAAGAAATTTGGTAAATCCAGGACAAATTAACTGGTTGCAATATGATATTTTGAGCGTTTTGCAGGATCATGCTCGCAAACCAACCGTTTTAAGCCGGCAACTTGGAATTAAGCAGGCGAAATTATCCAAAAATTTTACCAAATTAAGAAAATTAGGCTATATCAAGCAAACCCCAGACATACAAGATCATAGAGAACTGATAACAGAAATTACTGCAAAAGGACTTACTTTTATGGATGATATTGCTGAAAAGCATGGCGAACTATATAATAAGGCTCAAAAAATTTGGTCCAAGAAAGAACAAGAACAATTTATTTTATTAGCAAATAAACTAATTGCTGTTTTAAGGAAAGACCGGATTGGAAATGAGTAGTAAACCAATAATTATTGAAGGTGCACATACAAATAATTTAAAAAATATTTCGGTTGAAATTCCCAAAAATAAAATTACCGTTATTACCGGCTTATCTGGCGCTGGCAAATCCTCACTGGCATTGTCGACTATTGCAGCAGCAGTTCAAAGGCAGGTGAATAAGACATACAGCGCCTATGTTCAACAACTTTTACCTCATTTTAAAGAACCTGAAGTTGATAAAATTAAAAATTTGCCATTTACTGTAGTAGTTGATCAAAAAGGTATCGGAAACAACAAGCGTTCAACTCTTGGTACTTATTCTGATATTTATTCAGCATTGAGATTGTTGTTTTCACGTTTGGCAAAACCGTTTATTGGTTATTCAATGAACTACTCTTTTAATAATCCAGTGGGCATGTGTCCCAGATGCCAAGGATTAGGAGAAGTTAGAGAAATTATTCCAGAGGATTTGTTGAATATGAGCAAATCACTTAATGAAGGAGCGATAGATTTTCCTACCTTTCAACCAGGTGGTTGGCGATTAACTCGTTATACTGAGTCAGGCTTTTTTGATAATGATTTACCACTAAAAAAATGGTCTGAATCAAAAATTACTCTGTTATTGAATGGTGAGAAGCAAGTACCACCAAACCCAACGAGAAAATGGCATAAAAGTGCGAAGTATATTGGTCTTATCCCCAGGATAACTCAAACTTTTTTAAGCAAAAATAATTCTCAATACCAAAATGATTTAAAGAAGATTGTTAAAGTGAAGGTCTGTCCAGCTTGTCATGGGCAAAGGCTAAATGCAAAAGTACTTTCTGCTAAAATTAATAACAATAATATTGCTGATTGCAGTATGATGAGTTTAATTGAATTGAAACTCTGGCTAAGTAGAATTAATGATGAAAAAACTAAACTTATTCAGAAGGAAATAGAAGCTAAGATAACTAATTTAATTAATGCAGGTTTAGGGTACTTGAGTTTAAATAGAACAACGGCCTCTTTATCAGGTGGAGAAGCTCAAAGAGTTAAATTAGCAAACTATTTAAATAGTGATTTGACCGACTTGCTTTATATCTTTGATGAGCCCAGCGTAGGTTTGCACTCATATGACCTTCAAAAAATTAACAATATTTTTAGGCAATTAAGGGATAAAGGAAATTCAATAATTATTGTTGATCATGACCCAGAAGTGATGGCAATAGCTGACAAAATTATTAATTTAGGGGAGTTAGCAGGTGAAAAAGGTGGATATATTACATTTACAGGTGATTTTAAAAACTTAGTTCAAAGTAATACTTTAACAGGAAAAAGCTTGCGTAATTTTGGTATTCTTAAAAGTGAAACCAAATTATTTAACAGTTTTTATCATATAAGTAATGTATCCCTAAATAATCTGCATGATATAAGCATTAAAATTCCTCAACAATCTTTAACAGCAATTACAGGAGTTGCCGGATCGGGCAAAAGTAGTTTAGTAAAAATAATAAAAAAACAGTATCCGCAAACAGCGGTTTTAAGTCAACGTGAAATTCGTGGGAATAACAGGTCAAATGTGTTAACGTATTTAAATGTTTTTGATCAATTGCGACAGTATTTTGCTGATGCCACTAATCAAACAATAGGTTTATTTTCATTTAATAGTCAGGGAGCTTGCCCGATATGTAAAGGCAAGGGGATGCTTAAGCTTGACTTAGCATATATTGGAGAGTCAGTTACGGTTTGCGATGCTTGTCACGGGCAACGTTATTCAGAAAAGGTTTTAAAATTAAAAGTCAATTGCTTGAATATTGCAGAAGCGATGGCTTTAAGCCCTGCAGAATTTGCTGTTAAATATCCTATCCTTAATCCTGCAATGATAGCATTAAAACAAGTAGGATTAAGTTATATAAAGTTAAATCAATCCTTAGACACTTTTTCTGGTGGCGAATTGCAACGGCTTAAATTAGCCAAGTTTCTTTTAAAACAGTCCAGTGAAATTTTAGTTTTAGACGAACCAACAAGTGGTCTGCATGAATATAATATTCAAGATTTAATTGATCTGTTAAAAAGCTTAATCTCAACTTATCAATTAACAATTATTGTTATTGAACATAATTTACGCTTAATTGGACAAGCAGATTGGATTATTGATATAGGACCTTATGCTGGTAATAAAGGTGGGAAAATTATGTTTTCTGGTCGTCCAGAACAATTAATTGATAAAGGAAAAACTTTGACAGCTAAGGCTCTAAAGCAATATTTCAAGCTTTAAAATATTTTTAGAGTTTTTTAGTTAGTATAATCTCCCAAACTTTTCATACAGTTATAATTTTAAATGACTGTTATACTAATCTTTGAGTTTGTTATTTTTATTTTAATTTAGTAATATTGAATAATTAAGGAAGTGTGATAATGAATTCTGTCAAAACAATAGCTGGCGTACCACTTTACAAAAAAATCTACTTAGATATCAAACAAAAGATTCAGCAAAACATTTTGAAAACTGATGAAAAATTACCGAGTGAACAATATTTGTGTCAAAAATATCAGGTTAGCAGAATAACAGTGCGTAAAGCTCTGAAATTATTGACTGATGAAGGACTAGTAGTTACTATCCAAGGAAAAGGCTCCTATGTCAATGTCAAAAAGCTGAGGGGAAGACTGGAACAAATTGAAGGCTTCTCAGAATTTTCTGAGTCTCGCTCTAAAACAAATAAAAAGATTATTTTAAAAAGAGAAATATTACAAAATTCTCAAATTGCTAGGATTTTGCAACTGTCTGAGCCAGCAGATTTAGTTTATATTAAAAGAATTTCTCAAACAGGAAATGAGCCTATGGCAATTGATGAAGCCTGGCTATCAGCTGAACGCTTTCCAGATTTGCTTACAAATATTCAGGAAGATACCTCACTATACCAATACCTAGCAGATAAGTACCATGAAACTTTAGCAAGTTCATATCGCGAAATCAGCACTATCTTACCCAGTAGTGAACAAGCTAGATTACTGGCATTAACTAATGTAGTACCACTTTTTGATGTAAACAAGACTGTTTATAATCAGTTTGATCAACCGCTAGAATTTTCTCATTATGTGGTAAGAGGAGATAAAATGGTTTATACTATCGACTCCAAAAATGACAGCAATATTTATCTTAACCACAAAAAGTAATTGTATTTAAAAAACTTTCCAATATTTAAAAACGATCAGTTGAAATGAATTCACCTGGTCGTTTTATTATTTTTTAGGCTTTAAATGTTGAGAGTAGGCACGAATATTATTTTGTACAAAAGCATGTGGCTGAGTTTGAAAAACACAATTAGGAAAGGAATGCTGCATAATAGCTTGACCTAAATTGAGTAGAACTAAATTATCAATTTCAACATTTTTATCAATATCTTGAGCAATTTCTCCTGTTTTTTGCATTTGTTCAAACTTTTCAGCTAAAATTTTTCTGATTAAATCGAGAAGATTTTTAATCACTGTTTGCAGTTCTGGCAAATTTTGAGATTCGCGAATACCAGTTAAAAACAAAGCTAGATGTTGCTTTATAAAATTTTGGTATACAATGGAAAAAATCATAATATCCTTATCTAAATCGCCAACTAACTGATAATTTTTATTGATCATTTGAATATCATCATGATACTTGGATATCAGTTGCTGCAAAATACCACGTTTGTCTTTAAAATGTCTGAACAAGGTGCTTTCATTAACTTGAGCGACTTGAGCAATTTTTTTAGTAGTGGTTCTTTGATAACCATTGTGAATTAATAATTGTGAGAAAGCTGTTAAGATTCTCTGTTCAACATTACCGCTCATTTTGGCCACCCACCTTAACTCAACTCTTTAAATTTCAATAATGGCTGTTTGTGTCTAATTGTAACAATTATCACATTAAGTAACAAGGCAAGTAATAGTAAAATTCCAACAATTTGTTAATGTTCTTATAATTTGCTACCATACATCAAGTTAAAATGATTGTATATTTCAAAGTAGACAGGTAAGAAATATTGAACTGTCATAAAGAAAACATTAAGCACTGCAGATAAAATATTCATGTTTCTAAAGTGACTTGATCATTGCTAAAATAAAAATCATAACTAGAAAAAATTCCAGTTATGATTCAAAAATTATTTAAGTGGGTTTGCTTATTTTGTTGCTAATAATAAAATTAAAAAGGCTAATGTATCAAATAAAAAGTGGACTAAAAAGCTGACCCAAATATTATGTGTTTTTATAAAAGCCCAGTTTAAAACTAAGCGTGTAAAAGCCAAACCTAAAATAACATAGCCTAAATTATAGTCATAAGTAGAAAGATGAAGTAAAGAAAAAATCAAGGCAGAGGCAATATTACCCCAAAATAGTGGGTGTACTAAATTAATAGAGTCAGCTAACTGGGTCACAGCTAATAAAGGCATGATTGCTAAAAATTCTTCGCCCAATATTTGGATAGCGCTGCTTATACGTTGATAGAGAAAAATTGGCCAAACATGTGGTGTCTTCATAGTCAATCCCGCAGCTGCATTGCCAGAAACAGAACCAAATAATTTTTGAGAAATTGTTCCTGATAACACAGATACGACATAGGCAAAGATAAAGAAAACAAGAATCCAAAGCCATTCTTTAGCATGTGGTATATGAAATAACTGATGCCATCTTTTACCAGTAGCAATTTGTACACCGATTATTTGAATTACTAAAAAAATGGTTACAATTAATAGCTGAAAACAAGCAGCTGTTAAAGAGGGATGATTCTCATCAAAAACTAAATAGTCTGGAACTTGTATACCAGGCATTATCAAACAGCAGTATGCAATTATGTTCGATAATAATATTAATAACCATTTTTTGCCAGATAAATGAAATGAATTTGTTAAATTATTTGTCATTGAAATTCGCCTTTTTATTTTTGATTTTATATTGGCAATCATAAAAATACAATCCCCAAGCTTGTGAAAAATAAAACATGATATTTTTGTATAACTATTTAATAAAATTTTGATATCTTAACTTAAAGGTGAATTTACCCAAATATAGACTAGTAGAACATGTGTTACAATTAATTATATCAAGATTGGAAAATCCATAAGTGGATTCTATTAAAATTTTGTTTATTTTCGCTTATATAATTATATATATATGCACAATAATTTAGATAGAATCATAAGGAGGTTGCTTATGAAAAATGTTACTATCAATAATCAGGTTCTGCCAGCTTTAGGGATTGGTACTTGGGAAATGGGGGATGACCCAGAAGTCAGAGAAGAAGAAATAACAGCTATTCGTTCAGGACTTGATGCTGGCTTAACAGTGATTGACACGGCTGAGATGTATGCCAATGGTCATTCGGAAGAACTAGTTGGTGAGGCGATAAAGCCTTATCAAAGATCACAAATTTTTTTAATATCTAAAGTATTGCCTCAAAATGCTTCTGCACATAAAATGCGACAAAGTTTGGCAGCTAGTCTTAGGAGGCTGCAAACTGATTATTTAGATCTGTACCTTTATCATTGGCGCGGAATGATTCCTCTGCCAGAAACAGTTTCAGAACTGCAGTCACTGCAGGATGAAGGACTTATTCGTGCCTGGGGAGTATCAAACTTCGACATAGATGATATGCAAGAACTCTGGCACGTGCCAAATGGTCAGAATTGCGTTGTTAATGAGGATTTGTATAATCTGGAGACTAGGGGAATTGAATTCAGTCTTTTGCCTTGGCAAAGAGAACATCATATTCCATTGATTGCATACAGTCCACTGGGTCGGGGACCTAAAATGGGTAGCACAATGATGAAAAATGAGGCGGTCATACAAGTGGCTGAAAAACACAAGGCAAGTCCTTATCAAATTTTATTGGCTTGGGTAATGCAACAGCCAGATGTTTTAGCGATACCAAAAAGTAGCAGTTCAAAGCACTTATTATCTAACCTTAATGCTTTAGATATTGAGTTAACAACTGAAGATTTAAATATTTTAGAACAAGCTTATCCGAAGCCAGATCATAAAGAGCCTCTGGCAATATATTAAAAAGACGGAAATGTTTCTTAACTAGTTGTGGGTATTCGAATTTTACTTGAGGCGAGTACTTCTTAACTAAAAAATGTGAGAATGCTCCGAGTAATAAATTTAACTGATAGTCTCAATAGGACTTATGGCAAAATATTACTGTATAGTCCCAATTTGCCAACTCTTCGACAGTCCACCAAAGGTAAAAGAGTGCCAGATAAAGTTCTAAAACTTTATTTGGTACTATATTATCAGTGTTCATTTTTGCTCTTTCTTAAAGTTTCTAATAAATATATTTTAATTGTGCCAAATTAAGTAAGTAATGTTAATTATTGAAAAATAGCAGCTAATATAGTTATTTGTTAGTCATAATCATTAAAAAACTAAAAAATAAAGTAAAAAAGCTTGAGTTCTCTCAGGCTTTTTCTGTACCCTTATACTAGGTAAGAAATTGGGAAGTTGAATAATGAAGAGTTTTTTGTTTCGTTTATATTTGGTGGCAATGAAATTAATTGCTCGTTTCACACCAGTGCAAGATAATAAAGTGGTTATACTTAATGGAGCTGGTAGATCGGGTTCAAATGGTTATTTATTTGGCAAATATTTGAAGAAAAATCATCCTGAATATGAAGTTATTACCATTGAACCATGGCCGTCTTCACATTTATCTTTAAAAACTTGGCGACAAATTGGTGCAGCAAAGTTTGTGTTAACGACACACCAACCATTTAAAGTTCATGCTAGACAAATTAATATTCAGTTCTGGCATGGTATCCCACTCAAGCGCATGGGATTTATGGCTAATAATACTAGTCTTAAAACTGATCAGCGTAATGCTAATTTATGGCAAAAAAATGCTGACGTTGTTTGCTCAAGCAGTGATTTATACGAAAGTCTAATGAGTGCCTGTTGCGCGATTGAAACTAACAAATATCGAAAAACTGGGTTTCCTCGTCTTGATGCCTTGAAAAATCCTGCTATTAGTAAAAAGAAATTATTAACTGACTTATTCAAAGCTGAGGATAATGATGCTCAAATTGGAATATACATGCCAACTTTTCGTTATGAAATGGATGATCGACAAATTATGACGCAAGTTGAGCAGGGTAATTTCTTTGCATTGCCTGATTTTGATGCTGTGAAGCTGAATAATTCTTTAAAAAAGAACCATCGGTTTTTAATAGTAAAGTTGCATCCCTATGAAATGAACCTGTTTAAACACCTGCGGAGCAGCTTTTCAAATATTGCCTTTCTCAATAACGACTATTTGTATCAACTTAATATTGATTTATATGAAATTTTAGGTAATACAGACTTTTTAATTACTGATTATTCTTCGATTTATTTTGATTATTTAAACATTGACAAACCAATCATATTTATTACCAATTATTTGAGGCAGTACGAAAAAAAGCGAGGACTTTTAATGGGTCCTTATGAAGAAATTGTGCCTGGACTATGTGTGAAAACGCAGCAGGAGCTGATTAAGGCACTTGTAATGCCTGATCAATTCAGTCAAAAGCGGCACTACTGGCTAAATTTAACTAATGAGGTGCAGGCTGATTCAAATTGTGAAAATGTATTTAAGTTGTTAAAAAATAGAGGGTAAATTGTGAAAAGAACATTTTTAAACATTCTATATAATGCGGTTTACCAAATATTTTTGGTATTAGTACCGTTAATAACCGTGCCTTACCTTTCCAGAATTTTGGGTCCTAAAACATATGGTATTTATAGTAATGTGAATAATATTGTTCAGTTCTTAATGATATTCTGTACACTGTCTGTGTCATATATTGGTATGAGAACAATTTCGCAGATTAGATCTTTCGGTAGTGAACAGGATTTAACCAAAGCTTTTTGGGGTCTGTGGTACTTTCAGGCTATTGCTGGTTTTGTGACAATTGCGTTAGTAATTGCTGTAACCAGTTTTTTCCATATTAAGTACGGTCAATATTTGTTATTAATGGTGCCTTACCTTATTTCAGCACAAGTAGATATTTCCTGGTTCTTTCAGGGACTGGCTGATTTTGGCCGAGTGGTTTTAAAAAATACTGCCGTTAAACTAGTATCTGTTATCTTGATTTTATTATGGGTTAAAAGTCCCGGTGATCTTTGGAAGTATATGTTGATTATGTCGGTTTCAACTATGTTGGGATCATTTGTCTTTTGGTTTGATATACACCGTTATGTAGGTGGGCCTGTCAAACACTTTTATCAATACCGTGCGACTGTTAAAGCAATCATCACTCTCTTGATTCCGCAAATTGCAACACAGATTTACACTTCACTTGACAAGCCTATTTTAGGACTTTTTCAGAATTCCACTCAGGTTGCTTTTTATGACAATTCACAAAGAATTTCCAATATGGTTTTGGGAATTGTAACCAGTATTTCCTTAGTGATTATGCCTAAAATGGCGGGTGAAGGAAAAAAAGAACAACGGGTTATTTTAAAAAAATCTTTGGAAGCGACAGTGATGCTGGGAACACTATTTGCAGTTATTATTATGGCTAATACTAAAGAATTTGTGCCTTTCTTTTTTGGGCATAAATTTATCCCAATGACGCCTTTGATGTTCTTCTTCACTTTGACCATCATAATGATTCCAACAGGTGGAGTTTTTGCTAACCAATTTGCACTTGCAAACCACCGAGACCGAGATTATGCCATTCCCGTTATAGTGGGAGCCATTTTAGAAGTAGTATTAAGCTATTTCTTGGATCAGTTTTATGGTGCAACGGGAGCAATGATTGCAATTTTAATTACCGAGTTTATAGTTTTGCTTTTACGACTATGGATTGTTCGGGATGGTTATGATTTTAAATATTCTTTTCGCGAAATTCCTAAATATTTTATAATTGCAATTATTGTTTTGACAGCGGGGATGCTTTTGCCACAAATGTTTTCATCAGCATTTCTTAACATGCTAGTCAAATCAATCATTATGTTTGTTTTGTATATCGCTTTAATGTTCTTGTTGAAACTAGACTTTAATCAAGACATAATTTTGCTATTGAAGAAATTTTTTACCAGAGGTTAAATTATGATTCCCAAAATAATTCACTATGTATGGGTGGGGGGCAACCCTAAGCCTAAAAATATTCAGCGTTGCATGAAAACTTGGACAAAGCATTTGCAAGACTACCAAATAATCGAATGGAACGAACAAAATTTTGATATCCACGAAAATAAATATGTCGAGCAGGCTTATCAAGCTAAAAAATGGGCATTTGTTTCCGACTATATTCGGGCTAAAGCAGTCTATGAAATGGGCGGCATTTATATGGATACTGACGTTTTAGTCTTGGACAATTTGCATGATTTATTAGGTAATAGGGCGTTTGTCGGTTTTGAAAATAAGGAAAATCCCTTTACGGCAGTATTTGGCGCCGAAAAAGGTCATCCATTAATTAAGGATATGCTTTCTTATTATGATGACCGTGATTTTACATTTGATAAGCAGGATCAATTGGCGGGAGTCAATACTGTATCGGTGTCTGATATTTTAAAAAATAAGTATAATGCTCAGCCCAATAACAAAGAACAGCAATTGCAGACCGGTATACACGTTTATCCGGATGGCGTACTTTGTAATCCTTCTGCGCAGTCAAAGACCATCCATGTTTTTACCGGAACATGGATGGAAGGAGCTAAGCCACTGAAAAGAAAAATAGTGACGGCTTTAAAAGTCAGGATCAAAACGAAAAAAGAGGCAGCACTATATGCCAAAGTTTTCAGATAATCTGACTGAAGAAGAATTACAGAACCTGGTGGCAGAAGTTTCTCTTAAGTATTTTGGCAGACAGTTTAAGCACCAAGTAAAAATTAATAAGCGCATGACAACAACTGGTGGTCGGTATCATTTAGATGATCACCACATTGAAATTAATGCGCATATTTTAGCTCCACAGTATCGTGAAGAATTGATTGGCATAATTAAGCATGAACTAACACATTATCATTTGCACTTAACTCATAAAGGATATCGCCACAAGGATCAAGATTTCAAGATTTTGCTTGATAAAGTAGGTGGTTCGCGATATGCCCCAGACATAGGTCTCAAACGCAAAAGAAAAGCAAAATATTTGTATGTTTGCACTATATGCGGACAACAGTTTGTGCGGGTTCGGCGCATTAATTTACGTTGCTATGGCTGTGGTAGATGCGGCGGTAGGTTAAAATTAGTCAGTTTTAAAAAAGTTAAATAGAAGCTAATTAACATATTTTGTTTGACAAACTGTTAGGTACCAAACTATAATTTAATTGTAAATTATATTAGGTACCTAACTTTTTATTACATAAAAGGAGCTTAATTATGAGTCAAACAAGTGATCAATTAATGAAACAACTTTATTTTATTTTGCGGGCTAGTCGTTACTATATGTTTCAAAACAAAGAACCGATATCGGGACAAAAACGGGTATTGGCTGTTTTAAAACTTGAAGACGGTTTAACCCAAAACTATTTAGCTGAAATTTTGGCTTTGAAACCTGGGTCTTTAGCTGAATTATTGAAAAAAATGGAACTAAAAGGTGATATCTCACGTGAAGTTGATGAGCAGGACAAACGAGTTAAACGTGTTTATCTAACAGCAGCTGGGAAAGAAAAGGCTGCCAAGCTGGCTGAATTAAAAGACAAGCAAGATACCGAGCCTTTCTTTGCCGGTTTGACTGCGGAAGAGCAGGAGCAATTTGGTCAATATCTGCAAAAAATTGCTGCTGGCTGGGATGAGGATTTTAAGGAAAAAGCCACTGACTTTGTTGATCCTGCCTACCGCATGGAAAGGATTAAAAAATGGCGTAAATATGCTGAAGACCATGAATTCTCCAAGTCTGATATGCGAGACATGTGTCGTCACATGTATAGGGGACATCACTGCCATCATGACATTGAACCACGTGACTTTACCAAAAATTGTTACAATTATGATAAAATGCACAAATATAATCGGGACTTTTGGCGTAAATTCTGGCATAATGAAAATGAAGAATTATAATTAGCAAGATAAGATAAAGAGTTTTTCAATTATTGAAAAACTTTTTTATTTAGTCTAACTAAGGAAAGCCGGTATCTTTTATGGCATTCAAGTCACTTAAAGATAAAACACAAAGTGTTAAATTCAGTGATTTTTTAAACTTGTTAAGAAGTTTGAATGTTAAAAAATCGTTATTTGCAATAGGGCTGTTTCTCAGTCTGATCACAAGTGTAGCAAATTTAGTATTGCCACTATTGACAAGAGAATTAGTGGATACGAGCAAGTGGGATAATTTTAATTACTCGAGCTTAATTATTATTATCGTTGTTTTTGTTCTACAATTAATTTTAGGAACACTTGGGGGATTTGTTCTGCGCTATTTTGGTGAAAGCGTAGTTAAGAGCCTTCGTGAACGCTTATGGGGACATCTTTTAAAGCTGCCTGTAAGTTATTTTGATGTTACCAAAGTAGGTGAAAGCAGTTCTCGCTTGGTTAATGATACGGGAATTATTAAAGATTTGCTGGCTTCTCAATTTCCTAACTTTATTACTGGCGCAATACAACTCTTTTTCTCATTAATCATTTTATTTGTGATGGATTGGCAAATGGCTACCTTAATGTTTACTGTGATTCCTATTGTGGTAGTAATTTTATTGCCAATTGGTCGCATTATGGTGAGACTTGGTCGTAAATTGCAGTCAGAAACAGCTAAATTTAACGGTGATGTCAGTGAAAAATTGTCTGAAGTACGTTTAATTAAATCCAGTAATGGCGAAAAGTATGAACAAGAATCGGGTAACCACAGGATCAAGAAGATTTTTACTATTGGCGTACTAGATGCTCGTGTTGAAGCTATTTTGCAGCCGATTATCATGACTTTAATGATGGCGGCTTTTGCAGGCATTCTGGCATTTGGTATTATTCGCGTAGGTCAGGGTTCTTTGACCAGTGGTTCTCTTGTAGCATTCTTACTATATCTGTTTAACGTGATTGCACCAGTTGCTAATTTTGCAACTTTCTTTTCACAGATACAAAAAGCCTTGGGTTCAACTGAACGCATACAAGCAATTTTACAAATTGAACCTGAAAAGAATTTAAGTTATCATACTTTTGATTTGAGTAATAAAACGTTGACGGCACAAAACGTTAGTTTTAGTTATGTTAAAAACGAACCCGTTTTACAATCTATTTCATTTGTTTCAAAACCCAACTCTGTAATTGCCTTTGTGGGACCTAGTGGTGGTGGCAAATCAACCATTTTTGCCTTATTAGAACGCTTTTATCAGCCTGAAAGTGGCAAATTCACTATTGGGGATGAAAATATTCAGGATATTGACCTGGCAAATTGGCGCTCCCAAATAGGCTATGTTTCTCAGAACAGTGCTATTTTTTCCGGAACGATCCGGCAAAATTTGGTTTACGGTTTGACCAGAGATATGACTGACGATGATCTTTGGCATGGGCTTGCATTGGCATACGCCGATCAATTTGTGCGTGAATTTCCTGATCAAATGGAAACTGAAATTGGTGAACGTGGAATTAAACTATCTGGTGGTCAGAAACAACGTTTAGCTATTGCCAGAGCCTTTTTGCGTAATCCTAAAATCTTAATGTTGGATGAAGCAACGGCAAGTCTGGACTCAGAATCTGAGGGGAAGGTGCAACAAGCTCTTGATAAACTAATGGTCAATAGAACCACATTGGTTATCGCACACCGCCTGGCTACGATAGTTAATGCTGATCAAATTTATTTTGTAGAGAACGGTAAAATTACAGGTCATGGTACTCACCACGAATTAATGCAAAATCACAGTTTGTATGCCAAGTATGTAA
Source organism: Lactobacillus sp. wkB10 (assembly GCF_000760615.1). Classification (NCBI taxonomy): domain Bacteria; kingdom Bacillati; phylum Bacillota; class Bacilli; order Lactobacillales; family Lactobacillaceae; genus Lactobacillus; species Lactobacillus sp. wkB10. Next base: position 63,447 of record NZ_JRJB01000001.1, read on the forward strand.
ATGAGCAAATGGTCGATTAAACCTTTTTAGACAAAATGAGTAAGAAAAGTCTTGTGTTAAATTTAATTTTGGGTTATAGTATTGAATGTGTTGCGGGCATGGCGGAATGGCAGACGCGCAAGACTAAGGATCTTGTGATCGCTTTTAGATCGTGGAAGTTCGAGTCTTCTTGCCCGCATTTTTTAATGGAGCTTTGGCTCCATTTTTTTGTATACTTAATTATAAATGAGCAAAATTGTTATGTTAGCTTACTACTTTTATTTTAAAAATTAATTACATTGCATAATTTATACTCAAGAGAGGTTATACTTAAGAAGAGATTTTTAAAGCAAGGGAAAACAAATGGCGAGAAAACGAAAAAGCAAAAAATTATCTAATACAGCGATCATCATTCGAACATTTATAATTCTATTTTTATTGATTATTGCTTTTGCAACTTTTCGTTATTATCGCAGACAGGCAATTCAATCAGAGCAGATTAGACAGGAGCAGCTTGCTCGAGAACAGGCAAGGCAGAAGATCATCAGGCAACATAAAGCTTTTATCAGAGAAATAGGTCCGATAGCTAAAGAAGTAGATAAATCCTTCGATCTCTTGCCAAGCATCACGATTGCTCAGGCCTGCCTTGAAAGTGATTATGGCAAAAGCGACCTTTCACAAAAATACAATAACCTATTTGGCGTCAAAGGAAATAATCCTAATACTTCGGCAGTACTAAAAACCAAAGAGTTTGAAAAAGGTAAATGGGTAGTTGTTAAAGCTCGTTTTCAAATTTATGATTCCTATGAAGCTTCTATAAGGGCTCATGCCAGGCTATTTCAGAAGGGGACAACTTGGGATGCAAATCAATATCGTCACGTTCTGGCTGCTAAGAACTATCAAACGCAGGCTCGTGCTTTAGTTAAAGACGGTTACGCAACAGACCCCAATTATGCCGACAAATTAATTAAGTTAATCGAAGAATACGATCTTGCACGTTTTGATAAATAGAATGCAATCAACTCAAAATATGGTCATGATTTTTGGTACAATAGAATAGTTAAAAAATTTTTGGGGTGAAAGAATTCAAAATGAGCGCAGAATCAATTTTAGCAGGTTTAAATCCACAGCAAAAAAAGGCAGTGCAGATTACTGAAGGACCATTATTAGTTGTTGCAGGAGCAGGTTCAGGGAAAACTTCCGTTTTAACCAGAAGAATTGCTTACCTTGTTGCTGAAAAAGGAATTGCGCCGTGGAATATTTTGGCCATCACTTTTACCAATAAGGCTGCCACTGAAATGAGAGAGCGTGAGCATAAATTATTGGGACAACAGGCTGACAGTATCTGGATGTCTACCTTTCACGCTCTTTGTGTGCGAATATTAAGGCGAGATGCAGAAAAAATTGGTTATACCAGTAATTTTTCTATTGCTGATTCGGCGGAACAGCTTACTTTAATTAAGCATATTCAAAAAGAACAAAATATTAATCCTAAAATGTACGAACCACGCAGGATTTTATCTGCTATTTCTAATGGCAAAAACGATTTACTTACTCCAGATGCATATTCTGCCAGCGCTTCTTCACCTTTTGAAAAAGTAACTGCCCAAGTTTATCAGGAATATCAAAAACGTTTAAAGAATGATCAAATTATGGATTTTGATGATTTGATCATGCAGACCTTAGTTCTGTTTAAAACTGATCCTACAGCTTTGCATTTTTACCAAAATAAGTTTCGCTATTTACTGGTTGATGAATACCAGGATACCAACCAGGCACAATATGAATTGTGTCATGCATTAGCTGCACAATATAAAAATATTTGCGTTGTGGGAGACGCGGATCAGTCTATCTATGGCTGGCGCGGTGCTAATATGGAAAATATCATGAATTTTGAAAAAGATTATCATGATGCAGGTGTTCAAACCGTTAAACTGGAGCAAAATTACCGTTCAACTGGCCATATTTTGGCAGCTGCTAATGCAGTAATTACGAATAATAGCAACCGTAAGGCTAAAAAATTATGGACTGACCAAGGTGAAGGAGCAAAAGTAACTTATTATCGTGCTCAAAGTGGCGATGATGAAGCTCACTTTATTATTTCTAAAATTCAAGAAGAGGTAAAAGAAAAAAGACGCTCTTACCATGATTTTGCGGTATTATATCGTACTAATGCCCAGTCTCGAACGGTCGAAGAGTCATTCGTAAAGTCAAACGTGCCTTACCAAATAGTCGGTGGTCATAAGTTCTATGACAGAAAAGAAATCATGGATGTTATGGCTTATCTGAAATTGGTTGCTAATCCGAGCGATTCAATGAGTTTTAACCGCATTATTAACACCCCTAAACGTGGTATTGGACCAGTTAGTGTCAGACGTTTTCTAGATTTTGCCCGTGAAAATAATTTGTCGATTCTAGGAGCTTTTGATCACCTTAATATGTCGGGCGTTACTGCTCGGGCAGCGGCCAAACTGAGTGATTTTGGCGCTAAACTACGCGATGCGATTAATTTTGCCAGAGATCATAGCGTTACCGGGCTAACAGAAAAAATACTGCAGGATTTTGGCTATACAGCTGCTCTTAAGGCAGAACACACAATTGAATCTGAAACCAGACTAGAAAACTTGGATGAATTTTTGTCTGTTACGAAACGTTTTGATGATGAATATGAAGAAAATGATGACAGTGATGAGACCGAAAATGCTCTTAGTGACTTTTTAGCGGAAGTTTCTCTTTTAAGTGACCAAGATGATTTAGCTAATAATGATGATCAGGTGGCATTAATGACATTACACGCTGCCAAAGGACTGGAATTTCCTGTTGTCTTTTTAGTGGGGATGGAAGATGGACTTTTTCCTTTATCACGTTCATTAATGGAAGACGACCAGTTAGAAGAAGAACGTAGATTGGCATATGTTGGAATTACCAGAGCTAAGCGCGAACTATTCTTAACTAATGCATATTCGCGTATGATGTATGGTCGAATGCAGAATAATCCGCCATCCAGATTTTTGGAAGAAATTGATCAAGATGATCTGGATATTGAAAATTCAGTTCCAATTACTTTTTCAAATGACAATTACCAGACACAAACTGCTCCCTTTGCTAATAGCGATGAACGAGCCCGTGCACAGGTTTACACTCCTAAAATCAAACCTGCTGGTGCAGTTGGAGCTGAGAAAAAGGGATGGAATGTTGGTGATCAAGTAGAACATAAATCTTGGGGAAGAGGCGTTGTAACTAAGGTTAATGGTAAAGGCGAAGACATGGAGCTAGATATTGCATTCAGTGGCAAAGGAATTAAGCGGCTTCTAGCAGCATTTGCACCAATTAAAAAGGTATAATTAAAGTAAAAGTAAAAAATACTATTTTTTAATCAGGAGGAAGAAAATGGCAGATTTAACTCTTGATGAGGCCAGAAAAGAAGTTTCTGCGCTAAGAGATAAGCTAGATGAATGGGCAAATGCATATTATACAAAAGACACACCTGAAGTTGAAGATAATGTGTATGATAAAAACTATAATCGTTTAGTTGAACTTGAACAGGAATTTCCGCAGCTGGTGTCGCAAGATTCAATTACCCAAAAGGTTGGGGGTCAGATTGACAATCAGTTTGCTAAGGTTAATCACGAAATTCCGATGTTATCAATGGGTGATGTCTTTTCAAAAGAAGAATTACAAGAATTTGATGACAGAGTACAAAAACAGATTGGTCATGAGGTTGCTTATAACGTCGAATTAAAAATTGACGGTTTATCAATTGCACTTGAATATACTAACGGTAAATTAACCAGAGCTTCCACTAGAGGTAACGGTCAAGTAGGTGAAGACGTTACTCCTAATGCTCGCTATATTGCAGATATTCCCCAAACTTTACCTGAAAAATTGACAACGGAAGTACGGGGCGAATGTTATATGGGCAAAGAGCCTTTTGCAAAGCTTAATGCAGAACGTGATGAAAAGGGAGAAACAACTTTTGCCAATCCGCGTAACGCTGCAGCTGGGTCTTTGAGGCAACTGGATGCCAGTATTACCAAGCACCGTCATTTAAGTACGTTTATTTATACTTGGGTTAATCCACCAGCAGAAATTACCAGTCAACACCAGGCTATTGAAAAAATGACTCAGCTTGGTTTTCATACCAACCAAACTGGGCGCAGAATTGCTAAAATGTCTGATATTTTTGCTTTTATTGATGAATTTACTGCAAAAAGAAATTCACTTGATTATGGCATTGATGGTATCGTCTTAAAAGTTGACGATCTGGATTTACAACAAGAACTGGGAAACACGGTTAAAGTGCCTCGTTGGGAAATAGCTTATAAGTTCCCACCAGAAGAGCAAGAAACTGTGGTTCATGAAATCAAATGGACCGTTGGTCGTACTGGTGTCGTAACGCCTACTGCTATCATGGATCCTGTGCAACTTGCTGGTACCACAGTTTCACATGCAGTTTTGCATAACGCCGATTTGTTGCAACAAAAAGATGTTCGTATTGGTGATACCGTTATGCTTCATAAAGCGGGTGACATTATTCCTGAAATTTCAGAAGTGGTGCTGGCTAAACGGCCTAAGGATGCCCAGCCGTATCCAATTCCGACAAAGTGCCCATCGTGTGGTGAAAAACTGATTCATCTAAAAGATGAAGTGGCTTTGCGTTGCGTTAATCCGTCTTGTCCCGCTCAAATTGAAGAAGGAATTACTCACTTTGCTTCAAGACCTGCAATGAATATTGATGGTTTAGGACCCAAAATTGTGCGACAGCTAATTAAGAACGATTTGGTACATAATGTGGCTGATTTATATCATTTAAATGCATCTGATTTAGCAAAACTAGATCATTTCAAAGATAAATCCATCAGCAATTTATTAAATGCAATAAATAATTCGAAAAGAAATTCAGTCGAATTATTGTTAACTGGACTGGGTATTGATCATGTTGGTGCTAAAGCTGCACGTTTGATTGCACAAAAGTTTAAAAATATGGCAAAGATTATGGCAGCGGACGTGCAAGATGTGGCTGCAATAGATACAATAGGCATGACAATTGCAGAATCTTTGACTACTTATTTTGCTCAAGATGAAGTCGTAGATTTAGTCAATGAACTTAAAAATAGCGGCCTTAATATGGATTATCTTGGTGCAGGTCCAGAAGAAACTGAGTCTATTCCAGATAATTACTTTAAAGATAAGACTGTTGTTTTAACAGGGACTTTGGCTCACTATACTAGAAGTGAATTTACTAAAAAATTGCAATCTTTAGGTGCAAAAGTAACTAGTTCTGTTTCTGGTAAAACAGACTATGTCATTTATGGTCAGGATGCTGGTTCCAAATACTCCAAGGCTCAGAAACTGGGTGTACCATTATTGACTGAGGAAGAAGCAATTGCTCAAGTTAAATAAAGGACCATTTAAAGTGAAAAAATACTTGCATATATTAGCGCTTTTAGGAATATCATTATGTTTGACGGCTTGTGGAAACTTGAAAAATTCTGACTTGGCGAATAATGCTAAAACATCTTCTAATTCCAATTCTAAAACTTATCAAACTACTGATACTGGTAACAATGGATATACTGTTTTGCTTAAAAACGGACACTATGTAACTAGCCCAATATCTGGTTTAACAGCAACTAATAATGATAATTCGGTGGATACCAGAGAATTAGAACGAGGTTTGGTTCAGATTTCTAAGGGTGTTTATTCAACCAATTCTTATGTTTTTCAAGAAGGTCAGTATATTTCTGCCAACATGGCTAATGAATGGTTAGGGCGCAAGTCAAAGTCAAATCCCAATGGTCTGAATCCTGAGGCTGGAACTAAGAAAAATTATCAGCCGTATTACATAGAAGAAATACTTGAACAAGATTTTTTGACAGGATCCGGTTCGAATTATCATATTGGCGGTATTAGCGTTGGTCTTGCTCTTAATTCTATTGATTACTATCAAAAGAAAAAAGATGGTCCTGAATATCAAGCCCAAATATCGCGTGCAAAGCAAAAGCAATATGGCCAAGCAGCAGCTGAGCAAGTCGTAGCTCGCTTGCGGAAGAAAAAATCGTTAAAGAAAATTCCAATCACTGTTGGTCTTTTTGCAAAAGAAAGCAAGGATTCGTTAGTTGCTGGAACTTACTTTTTGAGTGGGACAGCGGCTGCTAATAGTAGTAAAATAACTAAATGGAAAACTATTAATACTCAATCTGAAGTTTTGCCTACTGTTGGTGGTAAAAAAGCGATCAACAGCAGTGATGCTTCCAGTTTCAATAGTTTTAAAGAATCTATTCAAAATTATTTCCCTAATATCAGTGGTGTAACGGCAACTTTACGATATGAAAATGGTAAATTAGCTCAGGAAAATATTTCAATTACTACCCAGTTTTATGGGTATGAGCAAATTCAAAGTTTTACGAGACTTGTTTTATCAACTGCAAAGAAGTATTTGGCTAATAACGTGCCAATTGAAATTAAAATTGGCTCTGTTAATGACATCCAAGCTTTAGTTGCCAAGGAAACAGGGGATAGTAGTTATCAAGTCCATATTTATGGTGGCGAATAAGGAGGTATATTTGCGTGGAAATTACAGAAGATACAATTAAACACGTTGCGACTTTGTCGCGACTTGAAATTGATGAAAAAGATATCAGCAAAGTAACTGAACAAATGAGTTCAATTATTAATATGGCAGATCAATTGTCAGAAGTTAATACCGATGGCGTTAAAGATACAGTTCAGGTTGTTGATCGTGATACTGTTTTTAGAGAAGATAAGCCTGAACACTGGCAAGACAGAGATGAATTAATGAAAAATGTTCCTGACCAAGCTAATGGCTTCATTAAGGTTCCAGTAATTATTAACAAGGATGAGGACGAGTAATGAATTATTTAAATGAAGATATTGACTCTTTAAATGAAAAGCTTGCCCAAGGAACTTTGTCTGCAGACAAATTAGCGCAAGATACAATCGATAATATTAAAAAAACAGATGACAAGTTGAATGCCTGGATTACTGTTCAAGAAGATGCCAAACCAGCAAGTAATCTTGATTTTAATCAAAATAAACTTGCTGGTATTCCGATTGCTATTAAAGATAACATTATAACTGATGGTGTTAAGACCACAGCTGCCAGTCATATTTTGGACAATTATATTCCAGTATATGATGCAACGGTCATTGAAAGGCTGAAAAAAGCACAAGTGACTTTCGTGGGCAAAACCAATATGGATGAATTTGCGATGGGTTCTTCTACGGAGCACTCATACTTTGGCATCACCCATAATCCGTGGAATCTGGATAAGGTACCGGGCGGTTCATCGGGCGGTTCAGCAGTTGCTGTTGCTTCTGGGCAAGTTGTAGCAGCGTTAGGATCTGATACTGGTGGTTCAATCAGACAGCCTTCTGCATTTAACGGTATTTTTGGTATTAAGCCGACATATGGTCGAGTTTCACGTTGGGGTTTAATTGCATTTGCTTCTTCATTAGATGAAATTGGTGTGATGAGTAAGAGAGCAAAAACTTCTGCTCAAGTTTTAAATGTTATTGCAGGTAGTGACGATCATGACTCTACTCTTTCAACTAGAGCAGTGCCTGATTTTACCAAATATATTGGTCAAGATGTTAAGGGGATGCATGTAGCAGTAGTTAAAGAATATATGGCTGCAGTAGATGGTGATATGCGTTCTGTTCTGCAAGAACAAATTGATGCTCTGGAAAAAGCAGGTGCTATTATCACCGGGGTATCTTTACCTTTAACAAAATATGCAGTTCCCGACTACTACATCATTGCTTCAAGTGAAGCTTCGTCAAACTTGCAAAGATTTGATGGTATTCGTTACGGCTACCGGGCTCAAAATACTAAGAACTTACTAGATGTTTACGTTAAATCTCGTTCAGAAGGTTTTGGCGAAGAAGTTAAGCGGCGGATTATGCTGGGTTCTTTTGCTCTTTCAGCTGGATCTTATGATCGTTTCTTTAGACAAGCATCTAAAGTGAGAACGTTAATTTGTGATGAATTCGATAAGATTTTCGCTGAAAATGATGTTATTGTGGGACCAACGACGACAACTCCTGCTTTTGGCATCGGCAGTGAAATTTCTGATCCAATCAAAATGTACAACAATGATATTTTGACAATTTCAGCGAATTTAGCTGGAATTCCTGCTGCAAGTGTTCCAGCCGGTTTAGTTGACGGAATGCCTGTAGGTCTGCAAATTATGGCCAAAAGATTCGATGAAGGCAGCATTTTCCAAGTAGCTGACTTTATTGAAAGAACTAATAAGTTTTATGAAAAAACACCAACTGGAATGGAGGATTAACTGATGAATTTTAAATCAACGATTGGGTTCGAAGTTCACTTTGAATTAAAAACTAAAAGTAAGATTTTTTCACCTTCACCAGTAAGTTATGGTGCAAAGCCCAACACGGAAACAAATGTAATTGATTGGGCAATGCCGGGTGTTTTACCTTACGTTAACAAGGACGTTTACCGTTTAGGCATTATGGTTGCATTGGCAACACATGCTCATATTTTGCCAACTACTCATTTTGATCGGAAAAATTATTATTACCCAGATAGCCCTAAGGCTTACCAAATCACCCAATTTTTCCAACCACTAGCTCGTGATGGCTATGTTGAAATTGAATCTCACGGTAAGAAAAAGCGTATCGGCATTCATGAAATGCACATCGAGGAAGATGCCGGTAAAAATACTCATGGTACAAACGGTTATTCCTATGTTGACTTAAACCGTCAGGGTGTTCCTTTACTTGAAGTTGTTTCTGAACCAGAAATTGCTGATCCTGATGAAGGCTATGCCTATCTTGAAAAATTACGTAAAATTGTTCAGTTTACAGGAGCTTCCGATGTTAAGATGGAAGAGGGATCAATGCGTGTTGATACCAATATTTCCATTAGACCCGCTGGCCAAAAAGAGCTGGGTACTAAAGTTGAAATGAAAAACCTGAACTCATTTGAACATGTGCGTAAATCTTTGGCATATGAAGAAAAGCGGCAAGCACAAGTTCTCCTTTCTGGTGGTCGCGTTCAACTTTCAACTCGGCGTTTTGATGAAGCAACTGGTAAAACTGTTTTGGAACGTGTCAAAGAAGGCGATGCAGATTACCGTTACTTCCCTGAACCTGATATTGCTCCTGATCATATCAGCCAAGAGTGGATTGATGAAATCAAATCAACTTTGCCACGCTCAGCTGAAGAACGATACAACCAATACGTGAATGAATTTGGTTTAAAAGAATACGATGCTAATGTTCTTCTGCAAACTAAAGAAAGTTCAGACTTCTTTGATCAGACTGTTGCTGCTGGAGCTGATCCGCAACTTGCTGCCAACTGGATGAATACCCAAGTTAATGGTTATTTGAATGATAATCGCGTTGAACTTGCTGATATTAAGTTGACACCAGAGCATTTGGCTGCCATGATTAAGTTGATTAAAGATGGCACAATTTCTTCTAAGATTGCTAAAAAGGTTTTTGCAGAGACAATTGCTAATGGAACCGATCCTAAGAAATATGTTGAAGACAAAGGTATGGTTCAGTTATCTGATACCAGTGTCTTGGCACCTATGGTTAAAGAAGTTGTTGATAACAACCCACAATCAGTAGAAGACTTTAAGAACGGTAAAGACCGTGCGATTGGCTATCTTGTCGGCCAGTTGATGAAACAGACTAGGGGTAAGGCAAATCCAAAGGTAATTAATAAGTTACTGAATGAAGAATTGCAGAAGCGTTAAGTAAGTTTTGAAATAATAAGGGTAGAAATTATGACTGAAAAAGCAAGATTGATCTATAATCCTGTATCTGGTCACGAACAGATGCCTAAAAATGTCGCGGATATATTGGACGTTTTGGAACAAGCTGGATATGAGGCAAGTGCATTTAGAACTAGGCCGGAAAAGCAGAGTGCGCAAAAAGAAGCAACTCGAGTAGCTAATGAAGGTTTTGAATTGATTGTTGCCGCTGGTGGTGATGGCACTATCAATGAAGTAGTAAACGGCATTGCTTATTTAGAGAAAAGACCTAAGATGGCAATTATTCCTGCCGGTACAACTAATGATTATGCTCGTGCTCTACATATTCCACGAAATGATATTGCCGAAGCAACAAAAGTTATTCTCAAAAATAAAACTCGTAAAATGGACATAGGTCAAGCGACTTTTGCCAAAGATATTCAGTATTTCGTCAATATTGCAGCTTGTGGCTCACTAACCGAATTAACTTATGGAGTTCCTTCAGAAGTAAAGTCTGCTCTGGGTTATACTGCTTATTTAATTAAAGGTGCTGAAATGTTGCCTCATTTGACTGAAAATGAACTGCGTCTGACATATGATGAGGGCGTATATGAGGGCAAGCTTTCAATGCTATTGCTTGGAATGACTAATTCTATTGGTGGTTTTGAACAAATAATGCCTGATGCTGAACTAAGTGACGGTTTATTCCAACTAATAATTGTTAAGCCGTCTGATCCAGTAAAATTACTGAAATTGATGGCTTTGGCATTAAACGGCAAGCATGTAGATGACCCAGACATTATTTACACCAAGACACGTAGCTTAAAGATTGAATTAATGGGTAAAAGCAAGGGAGAGAAGTTGCCAGTTAACCTTGATGGTGAAATTGGTGATTATTGTCCTGTTACCTTTAAAAATTTACAACAACGAATTGAATTTTTTGTTGGTGAATAATTAAAACACAAAGAAAGAGCAACTACTGTTAATAGCAGCTGCTCTTTTTGCTTGTTAATAAAATCTATTAGCTGCGGCTATTGCCACTGCCACCAAAGATTTCTAGCAAGAACATAAAAATATTAATGAAATCAAGGTAAAGTTGCAATGCACCGAGAACTGCTAAACCATTAGTTGAAACTTGATCACCGTAATTACTGTAAATTGCTTTCATTCGGTTAGCATCACTAGCAACTAAGCCCGTGAAAAGAATGACACCGATAAATGAGAAGACATAGGTAACGGCAGGGCTACGTAAAAACATATTAACTACCCAGGCAACAACGAAACCAAGTAAAGCAGCACTTAAGTATGAATTCCAATTGCTAAGATCCCTTTTAGTAAAAGTACCAAACAAGGCCATGGCAATAAACACGGCAGCTGCTGAAACAAAAGCAGTGGTGATTTGGGTGCCGGTATAAAAGCCGGCAATTAAGGCAAACTCAAAGCCGTAAATTGCTGATAATATTGTTAACATTACTAAACTGGCAACTGGACTACGATCTGCCTTAAAGCTAATTCCCATTGATAAGCCAAAAGGTACAAATAAAATGAGCCACATCATGGCCACTGGCATATTCATCACAGCGCTTCTGAATACAGTCATTGTTAAGTAAGCAGCTAATGCAGAAATCAGCACGGCACCACCCATGAGAGCATACATTTTAGTTAAAAAAGTATTAGTTTCGGAGATGGTGTGGATTTGGCGCCTATCTGAATTGGTATCATAATTATTCATGAAAAACGTCCTTTCTTTAATTGATTAGTATTAAAAGTAACACAGAGTAAAGTAAGTGTGAAGGGAAAAAACTGAAATTAATTCAATATTAAGAATACGGCATGTACATTACTTTTGCTGGGATTTTTAGTAAAATAGATATATTGATTAGTGTTTGTAAAAAAGGACAAAATATGGAAAAAAATCAAATAATTAAACTTGAAATTACCGACTTATCATATGAAGCTATGGGAGTAGCCCATTATGAAGGGATGACGGTATTCGTTATCAATGCTTTACCGGGAGAAACGGTAGAAGCCAAGATCTTAAAAGTCAAAAAGAGTTTTGCTTTTGCTAAAATCGAGCAAATCGTTAAGGAAAGTCACGACCGGGTTAATATTAAGCTCAACCAGTGGGTTCAAACCGGCTTGGCATCTTTAGCACACGTTAAATACGATAAGCAACTGGAATTTAAACGTAATCAAGTAGTAAATTTACTGCAAAAAGCACATTTAGATGATGTAAAAGTGGGAGACACCTTGCCTAGTCCAGAACAAACTGGCTATCGCAACAAGGCACAAGTGCCGGTTCGTGACGTTAAAGGCCAGCTTGAAATTGGCTTTTTCAGAAAACATTCACATGATTTAGTGCCACTGACTAATTTCTTTACTACTGATCCTGAAATTGACCGCGTTTTAGTTGCTGTGCGTGACATTTTAAGACAATATCGTGTTCCAGCTTACGATGAAATTCATAATCAGGGTGAAGTCCGGTACTTGGACATTCGCCGCAGTAAAGCGACTGGTGAAATTATGGTCATCTTGGTTTGTCTGCACAAGGATTTTCCGCAACTACCTAAAGTGGCTGATGCAATTAAGCAAATTGACGGTGTTACTAGCTTAGTCTTGAACTATAACCCGAAGAAGACCAACGTTATCTTGGGCAAAGTTGATTATTTGATCTTTGGTAAACCACAAATTACGGATCAAATAGGTGATGTTAAGTTTAAGATTTCCCCTGAGAGTTTCTTTCAAATTAATTCACTGCAAACTCCCCGCTTATATGATTTAGCTATCAAAAAAGCTGATTTAAAGCCTGATGATATCGTGATTGATGCTTATTCTGGTATTGGAACTATTGGTTTAAGTGTTGCTAAACACGTTAAATCGGTCCGTGGAATTGAAAGTGTGTCTGACGCGGTGAAAGATGCCAATAATAATGCTAAGTTGAATGGTATCAATAATGCGAAATACGTGACTGGTAAAGCTGAAGAAGTGATGCCAAGATGGGCAGCAAAGGGGATAAAAGCCGATGTCATCTTTGTCGACCCACCAAGAAAAGGTTTAACACCTGAATTTATTGAAGCAGCAGTAAAAACTAGTCCAAAGAAAATTGTTTATATCTCATGCAATCCCGCAACCATGATTCGTGACCTGCAGGAATTTATGAATGATGGGTATACCTTTAATCAAATCGATCCTGTTGACATGTTTCCACAAACACCGCATGTAGAGGCGGTGACGGTACTGGAACGGACTAGGAAATAAGTACTAAATGCTTGTATAGTGGGCATTTTAATAGAATAAAAGCGTACTAATTCTTTTTTAATGAGTGGAATTGGTACGCTTTTTTGTTTTCTACCAAGTAATATCTTAATTTTTTGGACTTCTTGACGTTTTGAGATAACAGTGTTATATTGCAAATTGCAGATAACGATGTTATTCAAGGAGGTATGTAATTTGGACAACACACAAGATAAAATCATTCAAGCAACTGTAGAATGGATTGAAACAGATGATTATAAGAACTTATCGATGCGAAAATTAGCAGCAAAAATAGGAATGACTACTGGCGCCATTTATAAATACTTTCAAAACAAGGATGAGTTGTTTTACCAAGTGTCGATTAAATTATCACAGCAATTTTCTGAACAACTGATTACTACTTCTGAGAGTTCACCAAAGGATGAATTACTTTCATTAGCTAATGAATTCTGTAAGTTGAGCAAGGAACAGGCGAAGCTAATCAACTTCCTATTTTTTAATTCGAGTTTGCAGAATTTTTACCAACATGCTAATCATGATTTTCAATTTTACGATCAGGTAATGAAGTTAGTTCATCAGATAAATAGTGGTGGAGTTACTGATCAACAATTCTTTACACAGATTTGGGCTTTTATTCAAGGATATTCGTTGTTAATCATAAACGGGGTTGCTGAATATGAACCTATTTTAGTTGAAAAAACTCTCAATGAAATGATTGGAGGTAGCAAAAAATGATTTTGATAATTTATTGCCATCCCTATGATCAAAGCTTTAATCATGCTGAACTCGAAGTAATTAAGGAAAATTTAAGTGCTGCTCATCACAAATACGAAATAGTTGATTTGTATGCTGATCATTTTAATCCAGTATATTCAAAAGAAGAATTGAGGCTCTATCATCAGGGTCAAACTACCGATCCTCTAGTTACTAAATACCTAAAACTATGTCAACAAGCGAATACCGTGATTTTTATTACACCCTTTTGGTGGAATGATGTTCCCGGGATGCTAAAAGGTTTTATTGACAAGGTGATGAAAGAAGGGGAAGGTTTATCACATACTGTTACTAAAATAGGAGTGAAGGGTGAGCTGGCTAACGTTAAACATTGCTATGTGTTTACCACTTCGACTTCACCAACATGGTATATTCGTTTCTTTTTAGGTAATGCTATTAAAAAAATTTTCATTAACAAAACTTTACGCCAATTAGGGTTTCGGCATTGTTATTGGCAGAATTTTGGTGGTATTACTAATTCTTCGCTTGAACGAAGGAGGAAATACTTAACAAATTTACAATATCAGTACTTTAGATAATAGAATCATATTGCTTAAGAAAAATTCTTAATATTTTTGAATAAATCTTTTTTCTAAGTATTTAAAAGTTGTGAAATGTTACAGAAATTAAGATTAATAAAAAATTTGCACTTGTTCACATAGATTTTTAACTACGTAATGATATGAGCTATTCAGTTATAGTGGATGCAAAAGTAAATAAACTGCTAATTGAAACTATAATACTGCGCACAAATTTTGGAAAGTAAAAAAAATAAAATTGATTCAATTAATAGATTTAATGTAATGACTAACTATTTTACTATTAAATTTATGGAAAATGATTATAAATTATCATCTAATGTTGCAATTAGAATTTTTGATTTATAGGAATTTTAAAAGATCCTTTAAATATAATTATATTTATACAGTTGCTATGTTTTCTAAAAACTTACTTTTGAAAAGGATAGAGCATGTGATTAACACAAAATAAAGCCTCTTTCATGCAAAAAGTATAAAGCTATTTATATCTTACCTAAAAAATAAGTTGCTATATTTGTTATTTGATTATATAATATATTTGTATATATAAGGAGGATCAAAATGAGTACACCAATTTTTTTTAGTCATCCAAGACCAATCACAAATATTCAATTAGATTTTATAAAAAATTATCTAACAAGCTAATTATTACAGGTTTTGAGTCTCTAACTTTAGGAGAAAATAGGTATAATATTGAAGCACCCTTGAAAGGGATAATAGATCTTATGGATGAAACATATGGTTTGATGAGTGTAGCTTTAAAAAGGGCTCATATCAGTAAAGAAATGGATAGTCCACAAACCAAACATCCTAAAATTATTTCTGATAAGTGGTTAACTAGCCCGTATTGCCTAATTGAAACAGCAATAGGTTATAAATTAGATTTACCTGTTCTAATATTAAGGGATAAGGACGTTTTAGAAGAAGGTGTTTTAGCAAAAGTCGTTACAGATGATTATATTTCCACAAATGATTTGAGTGAATCATATGATGATTATCTTAATTCTAAAGAGTTTGAAGATCTATTAAAACAGTGGGAAATCAAAGTTATAAAACAATACGTGAAGCATCATAAAAGATAACCTTGACAATTTATTTTTAATATATAAAATGAAGATTTAATTAATATTTTTTATAATACTATTATAAGCTTAAAGAGTAATAAAATATAAAATTACTGGAGAGGATAAAATGTTTGATAAAGAAGCTGAATTCGTTAATATCAGCAAAAGTACAAATTGTATAAATGCAATGTTGGTAGGTGTATCTTCTACAAATAATGCTAGTGTTTTTAAGTTACCGAGTTCTGAAATAAATAGATTTTTTAATACATTTAATAAATATTTAAAGCATATTAATAATAAGATTTTTCAAAATTATTATAATTTTGGTAAAAATACCACTTTAGTAATTCGATTTTGTGGATGTAAAAGTAATGATGATGGCAAGCAACTCCCTCACTCGTATACCGCAAGTTCTTATAAAATTATTAAGAAGCAAGGCTTTAACAATTAAAAATTTACATTTTTAATGTTAACTTTAAATTTAGATAATTAATGAAAATATTAAATTATATCCTATATTGCAAGAACCCTGAAATTAAATTGTTTCGGGGCTTTTTTGTAAAAAATTAATTTATAAAATAAAAATATATTTTATTTACGCATGTTTAGTTTGAATCATTTGTTTAGAAATAGTATTTAGTAATAAAATTTAGTCAAGGAGCATTTATTATTAATAAAACTATACATGTAGATGCACGAAAAAATAGGACAAATGAAAATGGAAAAATGGCAAGAAGAGTGTGCCTATAATAAATATTGGGTAATGGCCCATTCGCAACAGTGCTATGAGCAGATTAGGCTGCTGGCTAAAAACAACGAATGGTCAGAACAAAAGAATATTGAATTCAAGAACTTATTAGAAAAAGCAGCCAGTCAAATTCCAACAGTTAAAACCTTAACCAACGCCTATCAACATGTCTGGGGCTACTTTAAGAAAACTTGTACGCCAGAGGAAAAGCAAACTTACTTACATTTATTGCAAGAATTATCACCAATAGAAGATGAATTGGGTCCATTTTTAAGTCGTTTAGCTGAAAAGTATCAAGTTTCTTATTTATTAAACTCACGTTTAATTCAGGAGAATAAAGAAAAATTATGAGATTATGGCATCAAGACTTAATTTGGCGATTACCAAGGCAACAGTTATTAGGACAACATCGAGAAATTGCCGCTTTGCGCGGACGTGGCTGGGGTAAACCGCATTCCACCGTTAACTATGTTTTTCAGTATTCACCATATAAATTGTTTCAATTTCATTTGTTAGTATTAGCTGAGATGCAACGGCGTCATTATCATCCAGATATTAAATGGTTTGATCCATATTATAGAGGACAATATTGTCCTAAGTACAAAAATTTACCAGCTATTCCGTGGACAGATCCGATTTATCCAGAGCATGATGATACATATTTACAAAGTTGTTTGGATAATTTGCACCAAAAAGGTATAGATTTGTATTAAATTTGGCTTAATAGAAAATAGGAAAAGAATCACTTAAGAAATTAAGAATCATCATGATTTTTGTCTAAATCAATTTTAAAGAACACAGGTAAAAAGTTGAGTACTATGATATAAATCCTCAACTTTTTTATTTTGTAATTGTAATTAAATTAATTTTTTGGTTAGTGCTTTCAAGCCCTTTTACAGCTTTATGGTGACTATAATACCGAATAATAATATAGATTAGTGTAAAAACGATGGGAAATTTTGATAAGTTAAACAAGTTTAATAAAAGCTAGTTAAATTTTCTTATATATAGCTCTTGTTGATACATGATATCATTTACTATATAATCACTATATACCGAATATATAGTGATTATTTGTGGAAAGTATAATTAGCATTTTTAAAATATTATTGGAATCTAATATCTATTTTCCTGTAAGACAAGAAAGAGGAAGGTATGGTTTACAAGTAAATAGAGTGACACGCCCTAATATATAATTCTCTAAATAGTTCAATGTAGAATAACAGTATCAATTTTATAACTAAATACTGTTTCCTGATAGTTCTTCAACTAATTCAAAGGAATGCAATCTCATTATATTTATAGCACTGATAGTGACTTTTGTAGTATATTCAATAATTGGGAAAGTATTCATTACTCTTTTCCTTTTACTGATTATTGCTTTAGTAATTAGGTATAAATTATTATGTGCTGTTAATATAAAATAACTTATAGTTCTCACTGCTATGCTAATAGTGATTTTGGTGTTAATGAATTCCCTGAATAACTTGTAAATTATTGGAAACAAAGTGAATATTTTGAGAAACCCAAATAATTTTTGAGCGTGTAATAAGTTATGTTTTAAAGGTATTCTTTAAATTTGCTTATTATGTTAATTAATTATTAATATCTATTTAAGTAGCCTTAAAATTGATTTGTCAATGTCAGCATTTAGAATAAGCAATTTATTTCAACTTAGGAACAAAATAAAAGTTCAGGAATTATCAAGTTTAGTATGGACATACTTGTAGTTCGTCTTATTGTCTTTATTACTTTTCCTTTAGGGCCTAATTCTTTGCCTAGGAAGCTATTAATTAATTTGAAAAAGTTTGTAAACTACAATTAGCTCAGATAAAAGAAACTAAAAAAGAAGAATATAAATAAAAGACTAATTGATTTGATTGAAGATTCAAAGTGGCAATGGCTTAGAAATTAGTTCCCAGCTGTATATAAAGTATGGACTTAATTAACAAGAAATTGATGTTTTTGAGGGAAAGTGAATGGCAATAAGTAATGGTTAAAATAGCTGAAAGTACAATTAAAGCGGTAGCAAGCTTCGAAAAATTAGAAGACATTTGTTTATTTAAGGGAGAATGTAATAGTACTGCAATGCATTTGTACATTCCCAAGATAAATGCACGGCGATTCGATAATTTAGCTACTATAGAAGTATTGCTAGAAGTTGTTAAAGATTTTTCTTTACCCCGTCTCAAAGTACAGAAGTACCGTGATAAAGAGAAAATGGCAAAACTTTATAAAGAGAGCCGAAAAACTTTTCGATCGTATACTACTAATACTGGTGAGTTGGGTGAGATGCTTTTGTATACTTTTTTGGAGGGTGCTCTTCGTGCGCCTAAAATTTTATCCAAAATGTCATTAAAAACAGCACCAGGAGATTATACGAAGATGTCTGATGGCATTCATTATTTAAAATTGCATAACCCGGATAGATATCATATTATTTTCGGTGAAGCAAAAATGTATAAAAATTTATCAAAAGGTTTTAAAAGTGCATTTAAATCAATTGCAGATCACCAATCTGGTAAAGAATTTGAAAAGAGTTTAATTTCCTCACAAATTGAAAATGAGTTTATAGAGGAAGTTGATAAAAAAATGATAAATGCTATTTTATATCCTAGTGATTCTGAAATAAAAATAAAAGTTTCGGATGCGTTTGGAATCTTTATTGGATTTGAGATTGATAATACTGAAGGGCAAACCAAAACAGAGGATGACTATGAGAAATGGGTGAAGAATAAAATCGTTTCAATCGTAAAATCAAGAACTGCAACAATTGAAAAATATATTACTGAAAATAAATTAGTTGGGGATAATTTTTACGTATATTTGATGCCGTTTATTGATTTGGATGAATCACGAGAAGAGATTACAAAAGGGGTGATTGAATGAAAAAGCCAGCAAAAAAGTCAACAATTATCCAAGAACTTAATAATCAAGCAATTAAGGACAATTATTTATATAAATTGCTTAGGAAGATTCAATATATATATGGGGCAAATTTGTTTGATAAAGATACTGAAGAACTTAGTGAAAAGGAGCTTTTTGACATACTGCGATTTTCTGATATTTTGTCGAGATCTGAAGAATCTTTGAATAGAAATATAGCCTTGAAAATTATTTCAACACTTTTTGATGATCATCGTAATGAAGAAGTGTACCAATTATTTGCTCAAAATGTCATGGTTAAACTTGGAAATTTTCCGTCGCTCAAATTGTTAGAAAATTCCGAAATTAAATTTAATAATAAAGAAATTGCGTTTGAAAAAATATTAAAGGAAATTTCTCAAAGAACATCTGTGAATGAAATGGTTTTTACAGATTCGCAATATGAAATATTTAATGAGATTAAAAATTCCAATCATTATAGCTTTTCTGCGGGGACATCTTTTGGGAAATCATTTCTTTTTTCTGAATATGTAAATTGGATTATTAGGGAAAAAAACGCAAGTGAAAATATTGCGTTTTTAGTACCAACAAGAGCTTTAATTACACAGGTAACAGAAGATCTTGAAAATAATATCACTGATAAAAAGTACAAGATAGTTATTAATCCTGATATTCCGACAATTTTTAGTAACAATAAATTTATTTTTGTTTTTACTCCAGAAAGATTGGTTTCCTATTTTTCAAAAAGTACTAATCCACCCATTGGTACAATGATTATTGATGAAGCACAAAATGCAATATCAGATAATGAACGGTCACCTATTTTTTATCACGCAATAACGCTGGCGGTACAAAAGAGCGTCAAGTTATATTTTGCTTCACCCAATATTCCAAACCCTGAAATTTTTTTGGAGCTAGTTGGAAATTCAACGCTCGAGTCTAAACATGTTTTAGATGTAAATGTCGCTCAGCAAAGATATTTCGTTGACTTCAACTCAAATAAGTACCGGATCTATTATGATTTCATAAAAAATAAAGAATATGATGAAAGGGATTTGAAACTGTCGGATTTTGATGATTTATTAGTAAAAATGACTTTTGGAACTCAATCTATTATTTATTGTAATTCAGTTAGGTTTACTGTCGAAAGAGCACAAAAGTTATCACAACGGGTTAGAAAAAGTGAAGATAAATCCCTTCATAAACTCTCAAAATTTATTAAGGAGAACATTCATGATAAATATTACTTGGCAGAGTTGATTGAAAAAGGAATTTCATTCCATTTTGGAGCGTTGCCTCAAGAGATTCGTAAAAAGGTTGAAGCACTATTTAAACAAGGTAAAATAAAGTATTTATTTACGACTTCAACTCTTTTGCAAGGAGTTAATTTACCAGCAAAGAATGTATTCATTCTGAGTGACAAAATTGGTATGTCAAACTTGACTGACTTTGATTTTCTTAATTTGGCAGGGCGAGCAGGAAGGCTGTCTAAAGAACTATATGGCAACATTTTTGTGATTCGATTAGATCAAGCCTCCAAAATCGATGAACTTTTTAAATTTAATAAAATGAAAAAAGTTGCTAGTAAAGTTTTATCAGGACGAGGTAATTTTTACACAAATATTGGAAATATACTTGAAAATAAAGAAATGACGAATAAAAACATGCCAGCAAAGCAACGAAGAGAGATAGCGGACTATGCGGCAATACTTACCTATCAACTAAAACGAAATGTACCATCGCAACTAGTTGATAAGTTTAATCAAAAGAATAGAAACTCCAAAAAATTAATCAAAAAAATGAAGGATATGAATATTCCAGAAGATGCATTAATGGTCTCTACCACCATAAAGCCTTTATACCAAGAAAAAGTGTTTGTTTTAGAAAACCCCCATATGTTTAAATCTGATTACACTGTTAGTGAATGTCAAGAGATATTAAAGGCTTTGAATTCAACTTATAAATGGTCCGAAGAAGAAGACGGGCGATATCTGGGAAATGAAAAACGATTTGGATATTATTCAGTTTTGATGTCGGAGTGGATTCAATCTAAACCGTTGAATGTCATGATCCGCAGTACAATAAAATATCATGAAAAAAATAAAGTCAAAATTGCAATAAACGGCAATCCAAAAAGTCAAGAAATTTTTTCTATAAATAATACATATCATATAAATTATGTTATAAATGAATTGTTTAAGGATATAGAAAATATTTTGAAATTCAAAGTCAAAAATTACGTAGTTAATTACTTAAAGCTTACCAATCAAGATGATTCTGAATGGCAAAATTATTTGGAATATGGTACTAATGATAAATCTATTATTGAACTACAAAAAATTGGTTTTGATCGTACTATAGCTATGGAATTAAGTAATCAATTGAAAAAAAACGTTGACTTTAGAAAGAACTTTGAATTTAACGAAGAGGGCGAAATTAAAAGAATTGATACTGAAAGTATTCTTAAGTCAAGTATTACTTCTGAGGCTAAAAATCAAATAAAGAAGTTACTTAAATAATTGGGCCATAACGATTAATCAGTTTAATTGCATAATCTAAAGCTGTTTGGTTTAAATCTTCTCTTTTAGCAATAGTTAATATCGGAAATCCCTTAATTTTTTATATTTGGCAAAGTTCAATTTTTTCTGTTTGGATTGCTTAGTTATAAAAAAGCCCCAAAAGTTGTCCTACTTTGGGGCTCAGTAAAATGTTAGCCTTTTAAATTTTTGGAAACAAATAAACTATTTCTTTTTGATTTTGTTGTTGATCTCTCTAATTTCTCTTATAACTCGGTAAGATCTGATAACCCATACTATGACGTAAATTAAGATGAAGAGTCCAGTAAAAATCATAAAGTTAACGATATTTGCTGGAAACCAACCTGCTAAAAATGCAAGCGGAGTAAACCCGATGTAGTAAATGATAAAACTAACGGTTGTCCTCTTTAATATGGACCATTGTCTAATAGCAAAGACAAAGCTACCAAAGCCGAATACTAATCCCATTAAGGCCCATAAAATTACTGAGACGGTCATAGCGTTTAAAGGGGTAGCAAATTTTGCAGAAAAACTGGGATCTGAAGGATAATATATTGAGTTTTTATTGGAAAAATTGTAAAAAAGTGAAACAATCATTCCAAATAGGGTTCCTTCAGCTGAAAACCTGAATGTATAGTTGATGAATTTTTTCATATTTTTCATATTCCTAACCTCTCTTTTAGGGTCTTAATATTTCTTCTAGATATCTGCACTCTATGCTTATTAGTCAAAACCACATCAATTAACCCGTTATCAAGTAATTCAAGGTGGTCGATGTGTTGACAATTAAATATAGCGCTGCGTGAAGCCTCAATAAAATAGTTCGGTAAATCTGTTTTCAAATTTGATAAACGATCATTATATATAAGCTGTTGCTTTTCTGTATAAACATTAATATCTCTATTAGCAACCTCAAGTGAATAAATGTCTTCAAAATTAATCGAATAAATTTGAGATTGATAATGGCACCATAATGAATTTTCAGACTGTGTTAATTTTTGCAAAAGTTCATTAATTGCTGGTGTCATTTTTTTGATCCATAATTCACCGTGCTCTTCACTAATATTAGGATCGACGTGACAATTAATTTTCATTCCTAGTGCTCCTTTCTGTTAATAAGTATAGTAGATGAATTTTGCTTTTATCCTAGATTACTGCAAATGGTTGATTAGAAGTCATTAATGGTTACAAAGCCTGCCTTTCTGGTTAAAATTTAGCTTTTATAATTAAAAGAGAGTTTGAGTGCATGAATATACTAAAGTATAATTTAAAAGAGATGAACTAAGATTAGATTGCATCTATCAAATCAAGTAAGGCGATCAACTTAAAATTGCATTTTTGAATAGAAAGGAAGATAATTTTGAAAAAAAGAGATATAGAACCAACTGAAGAAAATATAATAGACACTTTTGTTAAGAACAGTGTTGGAAGAAATAATAGCTTATTTAAGTTTATAGAAATGCTTAATTATCAAGATGATTCATACTCAATTGCTTTTGATGGGCGATGGGGTTCAGGGAAAACCTTTTTTGTAAAACAATGCAAATTAGTATTGGATTGTTTAAATGAAGAGAATCAGTATGAATATAAAGATCAAATTTTAGATGAAATAGGTCAAGACGAAATTGCTAAACTTACAAAAATTAAATTTAAAACTGTTTATTTTGACGCTTGGAAAAATGATAGTGATTTGGATCCGATTGTGTCTTTATCCAAAAGTATAGCTACAACTGCTTTTAACATTAAAACGAAAGCTAAGAGTTTAATTTTTGAAGCGGGAAAAGAATTAGTTAAAATAGCAGCCAAAGAAATTGCAAAAACTGATATTGATAATATCTTAGATATATTTCATACAGAAGAAAATGTTGAAGCCAAATTCAAGAAGGAATTAGCTTCTTTAATTCCGAAAAATGGACGGCTAATTGTATTCATCGATGAATTGGATAGGTGTCGTCCAACATATGCTGTTAAGCTATTAGAAAGAGTACAACATTTTTTTGATAATAAGAAAATCACCTTCGTTTTTTCCGTCAATCTTTATGAATTAAAAAATACAATAAAAAAGCTTTATGGTTCAAGTTTTGATGGAGATAGATATCTTGATCGATTTTTTTATTCGATTATCAGCTTACCAGATGCAAATTATATTTCTGAGAATATAGAAGGTTTGTCTTCAAATGAAAAAATGTATTTAAAGTATTGTGACGAGATCTCTCAGAAATTCAATTTTAGTCTTAGGGAACAGAATCATTTTACAAGCATGATAGATATTACTGGTGTTAAAAATAGATTTTTGTCTTTTAATTATCAAACAGATGTATACGGAAATGGTAATGAAATAGTTGATTTATTCATAATTCCCTATTTGATTGCGCTTAAGATGATCAATAGCAATCAATTCAATGATTTTGTTTTTTATAATGATGGTACAGACTTTATTGATTTTTTAGCATCGAGTAAAATCTTTTCAAGTTATTTGTGGAATGAAGATTCAAATACTCTTAAGAAAGCTGCAAAAGACATTTATGATTGTATTTTTGCAAAAAATGAAATCGTAGAATCTATTGTAATTATTAAAGAACCAAAGAAAAAATATATTGGGAAACCTTATAAATTAAAAAAAGAAGTTAATGATATTTTAAGTTTAGTATCGGATTACTCCGTTTATGAAGATAAAGCTACTAAGAAATAAGCATATTAACATTTATCTTGTTGATAAACATATAAATTTAGTTAATGGAGAATACTAAAAATTGAGATTTATAAGTCCCTATAAATTAAAATTTTAGGTAAACTTAATTAGAGTTTGCATGTCGAGATATGGTATAACTTAATAATAAAGAATCAATGTTATAGAAAAGCTAAGTTGAAATAAGCCAATTACTTACAAAGAACTATGGAAATTATTAAATGATAAGGAAAAACATTATTGCGCGGTAATGCTGGAATAAGTGGAAATGTTATTGTTAAACTATGAAAAAAGAACCAGTGGCTTTAGAATCATTGGTGATATTATTAGTATAGAACAAAGCTACATTAAGAAATGAAGGGTGGAGTTAGGTGCTCGTGCTAAGAAAAGAAACAGAATTATCTAACAATTGTGATGACATGATCGAAAACATCAGTGCTGCAAATATTCAAGAAAATTTGCTCCGAGAAACAATGCCAGCTATTCTTGATATTTTGCTGCTTGACCATACCACTTCAACAACAAGAGCAACAAAGAATATCATCTGGGCGAATGAAAATTACATTCAGTATGGTTTTAAAGAATACTCAGCTAAAGCACAAATTAAGCCAGACTTGATTACTAAAAGTCGGGGACAATTGATTATGCCTAGAGCTTTGAAATCACGTGAGTTACAGAAAGAACGGACTAAAGCAAAAGCTGAGGTATTCACACCAACTTGGATCGTGAAGAAACAAAATGATGAGGTCGATAAGGATTACCAAGATGACGATTTGGAAACTTATGTGAAGCGTACATGGCTTGAAATTGCTTGTGGTGAAGCACCATATATGGTATCACGTTACGACATGGAAACTGGCAAACCCATTCCATTTACTGAACGTGTAGGTTTTGTTGATCGCAAGTTGAGGCGAATTAACGCTGAAGTTGAAGATAAGGCAGAATGGCAGCGACTGGTGGAGGAAGCTTTTAAATCTAGCTATGGTTTTGAATGGAGTGGTGATTCATTGTTACTTGCCCGCGAAAACTTGCTTTACACTTATCGGGATTATTATTATGCCAAGTGGTTAGAAGAACCATTATATGGTTTATTTGAAGATATTGCAGAAATCATTAGTTATAACGTTTTCCAAATGGATGGCTTAAAATATATTATTCCGTTGAGCGAGAAAAAAGAAAAAGTAATTTGTCAACAGATGTCTTTGTTTTATGACATAGAACCTGAAGAACATTGGAATATCAAACCTGGTAAACGCGTCAAAATAATGAATTGGAAAAAAAATAAAATGGAATTCTTCGATAAAGGGGTCAAATAAGTATGAGGAATAACACAGTTATTAAAACTACTAAAACTATCTACCCACAGATTTATGCCTATACTTTACCAACAGTGTCTAATGATGCTGGTTGGATTAAGATTGGCTATACAGAACGAAGAAATGTAGATGCCCGTATTCTAGAACAGACAAAAACTGCTGCGATAAATTTGCCCTATAACAAATTGTGGACTGAACCTGCTAAGTTCAATAACTCTGATAAATGGTTTACTGATAAGCAATTTCATGCATATTTGAGGAAGTTTAAAAATGTTAAGCAACGCTCAAATACTGAATGGTTTTATTATGACGGGATACCAGAAAAAGCACATGTAGATTTTGATGATTTCCGCAATAATAAATTTAACCAAGCAAAAGAACAACTGGATTATACACTTCGCCCAGAACAAGAAGATGCGGTTAAGAAGACCTTTGCTTATGCAAAATCGCACGAAGGAGGCGAATTCTTGTGGAATGCGAAACCACGTTTTGGTAAAACTTTAGCGACTTATGATTTAGCTCGCAGGTTAGATGCAGTTAACGTTTTGATTGTAACTAACCGCCCAGCTATTGCTAACTCATGGTTTGATGATTTTCAAAAATTTATTGCTTGGCAGACAAAGTATCTCTTTGTTTCAACATCAGATTCATTAAAGGACCGTCCTGCTTTAGCTCGTAGTGACTTTTTAAACGAAGTTAGTGAAAATGAAGATGTTCGTCAAATTGCTTTTATTTCATTACAAGATTTAAAAGGGGCTATTTCTTTTGGTGGACCTTATGATAAATTGAAATGGGTTAAGGACCTCAATTGGGACCTTTTAGTTGTGGACGAAAGTCATGAAGGCTGTGATACATTTAAAACGGATATAGCTTTCGAACAGATTAAGCGAAAATTCACTTTGAACCTTTCGGGAACACCTTTTAAGGCGTTAGCTGCAGATAAGTTTTCTGATGAACAAATCTATAATTGGACTTATGCAGATGAACAAAAAGCTAAGCAAGGGTGGCCAAAAGATGTTGAAGAAAATAACCCTTATGAGAAGCTGCCATGTTTGAATATGTTCACGTATCAGATGAGTCAAATGATCACAGATGAAGTGAATAAAGGTGCTGAAATTGATGGTAAGAACATTGATTATGCTTTTGATCTAAATGAATTCTTTGAAACCAACGATGCTGGTAAATTTGTTCATGAAGTAGATGTCAAGAAGTGGCTAAACTCACTAACGCACAATGAAAAGTATCCATTCTCTACACCAGAACTGCGTAATGAACTAAAGCATACTTTCTGGCTGTTGAATCGAGTTTCTAGTGCTAAAGCTTTAGAAAAATTGTTAAAGAATGATCCCGTCTTTGAAAACTATGAAATTATATTAGCAGCTGGAAATGGTAAGTCAAGTGATGATGACCAAATAATTAACGAAAAAGCATTAGACCGTGTTCGTAAGGCAATTAAGACGCATGATAAAACAATTACATTATCAGTTGGCCAGTTAACAACTGGCGTAACTGTTCCTGAATGGACAGCTGTGTTAATGCTTTCTAATATAAAGTCACCAAGTCTATATATGCAGGCTGCTTTCCGCGCACAAAACCCATGGGAATTTGAGGTTGATGGTAAGATGCATCAGAAAAAAACAGCATATGTTTTTGATTTCGCACCAGAACGTACTTTAATGATATATGATGAATTTGCTAACAACCTTAGTCCAAAGACTGCTAATGGTGGCGGTACATCTGAAGATCGCAAAGACAACATTCGAACATTATTGAACTTTTTCCCAGTTATTGCAGAAGATAATGAAGGTAAAATGATCGAATTGGATGTCAATCAAGTATTGACGATTCCTAAGACAGTAAAGGCCCAAGAAGTTGTTCGTCGTGGATTTATGTCAAATTTACTTTTCCAAAATATTTCTGGTATCTTTGCAAATACAGGTGCTCGTGAAATATTGGAAGATTTGAATCCTGTGGATCAAGGAAAAAGTGTTCCTCGTAAAAGTAAAAAACCAATTGATACTAGAGATGTTAAGGTTGATGATAATGGAAATGCCACTGTTGAAGCAGAAACTGTAATTGAAACAACGAATGCACATTTTGGACCAAAAGTTTATTGGACTATGCAGGAAGCTGCTAATCAGGCTAACTCCCCTGCTGAAAGCAAACTATCAAACAAGATTGCAAATGAATTCAAGGTAAACACACAAGGTATTTTGAAGGACTTGGCTAAGGAAAATGGTTTGTCTGTAAAATCTGCTGAACAAATGGTTAAACAAAACGCTAATCTCATTGCTCGTCAAGTTGAAGTTGTTCGAAAACAAGCTGAAATTAAGCACAATGAAGCTGAGGTTGAATACAATAAGGTTGTTGCTGAATCTCACAAAGATATTGCAAAAATTGAAGAAGCAAAAGCAACATATGAAGCTAAAAAACATGAAATTGACAACAATTTCCACAAAGATTTAGCAACGACTGTTGAAAATAAAACGCGAGAATTAGCTCAACAATCGACTGAAATGATTCTAAAGAAAGCTGCAGATAAGAAAAAGAATACTGTTGAAGATGATATTCGTGCACGTCTGCGCGGATTTGCTCGGACTATTCCATCATTCTTGATGGCTTATGGAGGACCTAACATTACCTTAAGCAACTTTGATACTACTATTAAGGATGAGGTATTTAAGGAAGTTACTGGGATTACATTAAACCAGTTCCGTGCATTGCGAGATAAGTATAATTTCTTTGATCAAGTTGTCTTTGACGAATCTGTGCAGGAGTTTTTACGTAAACGTCAAGAGTTGGCAAATTACTTTGATGAAAGTCAAGAAGAAAATATTTTTGACTATATTCCACCACAACAAAACAATCAAATTTTTACTCCTAAAAATGTTGTGAAGATGATGATTGATAAGTTGCAGGCTGAAAATCCTGAAGACTTTACAGATCCTAATAAAACATTCGTTGATTTGTACATGAAATCAGGGTTGTTTATAGCTGAGATCGTAAAGCGATTGTATGTTGGACTGAAAGATAAAATTCCTGATGATGAAAAACGTTTAAAACATATTTTGGAGCACCAAGTATATGGCTTTGCACCGAGTGAAATCATTTACAATATTGCTCGTAACTTCATTTTTGGGTTTAATGAAAAAGCCCATAATATTGATGACTCACATATTGTGTTCCTCGATACAACGCCTTATGCTCGTGGCGAAGGTGATTTTGAAGCAAAATGTGATGAGTTATTTGGTGAAAGCTTATGATAGATAATACTGATTTACTTGATAAAATAATTACAGGCTATGTTCCACATAAAATATATGCTTTTTCAACACCTCAACTTTTAGACTATTTAAAGGTTGGAGAAACAAGTCGTAGCGTGAATGTTCGCTTAGAAGAGTGGAAAAAGTCAATTTCTGATTTGAAATTTGAGAAGGACTGGCTAGCAATGTTGCCTAAAAAGGCTAAGGAACAGACAGACTTCTTTCAGGACTATGCCTTACATGAATACTTTAAGAAGCACGGTATCGAACCATTCTGCTATCGTCACGCACCAGGACATTCAAAAGAATTTTATCCAGTCAAGATTAAAGACATTGAAATGGGAATTGATGATATATCTAAGGATTATTTGAGTGATCCTCCGAGGAAGTATACCTACCTGAGCATTAAAGATAACTCAAAGGCTAGAGAGCATTGGAAAAGAAATCAAGTCTTCAATCCAAGAGAAAATCAACAGGAAGTAATTGATAACATTGTTGAAGTTTCAAAAGATAATACTGTGCCAAAGAATTATTTACTTTATGCTGTGATGCGATTTGGGAAGACTTTCGTTTCACTTGAAGCTGCTAAAGCTCTTGGTGTAAGGCTAATAGTTGTTGTGTCAGCCAAAGCTGATGTTAAAAGCGAATGGAAGAAAAATTTGGAATCTCACGTTGACTTTGAAGGTTACAGATTTTTAGATAGTGATGATTTGAAAAATAGTGATACTATTATTCAAAAAGTATTGGATTCTGATGAAAAGGTTGTATTGTTTTTAACTTTACAAGATCTCAATGGAACTTATATTAAAAAGAAGCACAAACAACTTTTTAATAAAACAGTAGACTTATTAATTGTTGATGAATCACATTTTGGTGCTCGAGCCCAATGTTATGGTCAAGTAATTCATAAATGGGTTGGTTCGGATAAAAAAAGAAAATTAAAAGCTTTTGATGCTTATGAACAGCAAGTAACGGATGATATAGAAGATGATGTTGAAGTTAGGGGTCTAAAAAATGTAAAAGCAATTAAAGCAGTGTATACGCTTCACTTATCAGGAACTCCTTATAGAATGTTAATGAGCAGTGAATTTGATAACCCAAAACAAATTGTTGGTAAGGTTCAGTTTGAAGACATTCTTGAGGAAAAAGCTAAGTGGTATGAAAAAAATTTGGATGAACCAGAATGGAAGAATCCGTACTTTGGTTTTCCTCAAATGGTACGATTTGCTTTTAATTTAAGCGATGCTGCGATATCTAAGCTTAATGTTTTAACTACCGAAGGTAATGTGGCTCGACTAAACGAGATATTTGGACCAGTATCTAATGAAAAGTCTGACGCAGGACATTTGAAATTTAAACATGAAGACGAAGTTTTAAAAACTTTGAAAGCGTTAGACGGTACTGAGGACTCGGAGTCGATATTTCCAATTCTTGATTACAAAAAAATTAAAGATGGCAAAATGGCTCATCATATAGTTATGGTGTTACCATATAAAGCTTCTTGTGATGCTATGTCCGAACTACTAAGCACGCATAAAAATGATTTTTTTAACTTTTGTGATTATGAGATAATTAATATTGCTGGTCACGATTCGATTTTCAATAATCGTGGAGAACCGGCCACAGAGAAAATTAAAACAAAAATTGCAGAGCTATCGAAAAAAGGAAAAAAAACAATTAGTCTAACTGTAAATAAGATGTTGACCGGGGTAACGGTTCCGCAATGGGACACAATGATATTCTTGAAAGATACACAAAGCCCCCAAGAATATGACCAAGCAATCTATCGATTGCAATCACCATACGTTACCTGCCAATACGATAGTGAAGGTAATGTAGTCAACAAGGAGGATATTAAGCCGCAAACACTATTAATAGATTTTGCACCAAATAGAATGATAAGCCTTGAACATTACAAAGCTTTTATCTTTAGTGCTAGTGAAGGTGGTGCGGGTAATGATAAAGTTGAGCAATCACTCAAGCGTCAAATGAATTTTTCTCCTATTATCACTATGAATGCTGATAAACTTACTCAAGTTCAACCCGAAGATATTTTAAAGTATATTGCAGAATATTCGTCAGAAAAAGGTATTATCGAGGAAGCTAGTGAGATTTCTGTTGATTTATCAATTTTGGATAATCCAATAATTAAAGAGGCAATACAAAATGAAAATGAAATTGGTGAAAAATCTGGCCTTAAATTCAATTTAAATAAAAATGGCGAAGATTTATCAGATAAGTTTGGTATTTCAGCTGAAGACGACAATGATGACTCAGTTCCCCAAGATGAGTCAACTGATAAGGATGCAAATATTGGGAAAGAGGTAACCGAAGAAGAGAAACTTGAAAAGAAAGTTCAAAATTATTATTTACGAATTTTATTTTATGCCTTTTTGAGTGAAGAAACGGGAATCAATAATCTTTCGGATGTTATTAGCTCTTATGATAACAATCAACGGCTTGCACGTCATTTAGGTTTAGAAAAGGAAGTATTACAAGCGCTTGCTCAAGCTTTAAGACAGCCTTTTGTGCGAAGCGACCTAGATAATAAGATCAGTAATGCAAATGCATTATTAGCTGATGATTCCATCAAGACATCTGAAAAAGTTGGAAGAGCGATACAATCTTTTAAGCGAATTTCAGAAAACGAAATTTTTACACCACGCCATATTACTGTGAAGATGATTGATGATTTATTAATAGATATGAATTTGTCGGACTTCAATCAGCACCCAATAAAATTCTTAGACCTTGCAAGCAAATCTGGAATTTACTTATTGATATTATATGAAAAACTACTGGAAAACAAAGTTAATGATCATATTGCTCGTAATTCTTTATATGCAGTTGCTACATCATCTATTGCATATGAGTTTACAAGAAAAGTATTTGAGTTAATGAAATTTCCGATTAAAAACATTTTAGATATTGATTGTGCAAGTAGCTATGATTTGATTAGTGAACTTAATCGTCCATATTCTGCTGATGGCCTTAAGCAGTATTTTTTTAAAGGAGACAAAAATATGAAGTTTGATGTTGTAGTGGGAAATCCACCATATCAAGAGAATGATAATGGAAAAAGAGATGATGGTGCTGCAAATGCTTCTGCAAGTCCTTTGTACCATTACTTTTTCGATTTGGCTAAGAAAGTTTCAAACGGAAAAATTGATTTAATTTTTCCAGCACGTTGGTTGACGGGTGCAGGAAAAGGATTGGGGAATTTTAGTAAGAAAATGCTAAATGATACTCACATTAAATCAATTTCAATTTATAAGGATTCTAGCAAAATATTTCCAAATACAGAAATAAAAGGAGGTGTATTGTATTTAATTTACGATAAAAATTATGATGGAAAGACACAAGTTAATTTTTCAGATAGTGACGGAAAATTATCAAAATATACAGGTTATTTAAACTCTGCAGAATCAGGTGTCTTTATACCTTACAAGGAACTTGTTTCGATTTTAAAAAAAATTAGAGCAAAAGAAGATCTTTCTACGAATAGCATTCAAACGATAGTTTCTGGCCGTAAACCTTTTGGCTTAACGACGGATTTCTTTAAAAATCCAAGTAAATATAATTTTCCTCCTGTGCATTCATTAAGAGAAGATGCAATGGATATTGAAATTATTGGACTTGAAAAATCGAAGCGGATTACTAAATATGTGTCAAAAAATTATCCTATCAGTGCAGGATTAAAGTTAATAAATAATTGGAAAGTATTTGCTCCCTATGCATATGGTTCTGGTGCATTTGGTGAGGCTGGGCCCAATTTAATTCTAGGGCGTCCTAGGCAAATATCTACAGAGACATTTTTAGCCATTGGACCATTTGATACGGAATTTGAAGCTAACTCCTTCATTAAATACTTTAAAACTAAGTTTTTTAGAGCCTTAGTTGGAATACTAAAAACCACACAGCATAGCACGACTACTTATAGATTCGTTCCAAAACAAAATTTTACGAAATCAAATAAAGATATTGATTGGTCAGCTTCTGTTAATAAAATTGATGAACAATTAGCCATAAAATATGGGTTGGATAATAAAGAAATTGAACTAATTAATACTAAAGTTAAAGCTATGGATTAAGGATAAGAATAATGACGAGATATAAGGAAGATAGAGCTTTCACAGACTATGTTCATAAAAATTTGGCAGTACCTATTATTTATTCAAAAATGAATTGGAAACCAGTAGTTTGTAGTACTACATACACTGATCAAAGGGATAAAAAAGATGGAATTGATTACCAAGCAATCGATAGTTCAGGATTAAAAGTTACAATTCAAGAGAGATTTAGGGATGTATATGCTAAAAATTATAATGACTTCACTATTAGATATACCCGAAAGTTTAGTTTGCGACCAGAAGAACAAAAATCAGAATGGTATAAAATAGATGCAACATATTTAATATATGGAATTACTAATGGAAAGAAATTTGCGGATGCTAGAAATACTCTGACGAACTTTATTAAATATATAGTAGTGGATCTTAATCAAGTAAAAAATTTATTTCGTAAGGGTGTTATTAAGATCCCGAATAACTTTGCTAATTCTTCCTTAATTACAGTAGAAGAAGGAAGACATGTGTTGTATACAGCAAAGAAGGAAAATCTAGATTATTCATCAGAATTTATCGCGATAGACCCAAACAAACTTATTGAGGTCATAGGTAGTTCAATAAATGATGTTGTGTTATGTCAAAAAGGATTTTACTAAAATTAAGTATTTTGTTCATGAGAAGTGATTAAATAGAACAGGTGAGAAAGTCTGAAAAAATGATATGGCCCACGAAATTGAAGTGCAACTAAAAAGTTAAACATTTTAATATTATACAAAACCCAATGCGCGATTCCGATATTTGATCGGAGTCGTGCATTTTAGTTTGTTTGAAGGTTAAACAAGTAAACATAATCATGCAGTACTTCCAGCATTTCTGCTAATGAACTGATCTTAATGTGTTTAAGCTACTCCCGTTTATTAGGCTAAAAATTGGTTTCTCCCGGTGCATTATTGTGTCAGTTGCCCTTTCGCAATATGCTTTGCTTAATCTTCATCTACTTTAGCTGATCACAAGAAGGCAGTTGAAATTTTAGGAGAAGAAAAATTACATTTAATTGCCCAAAAACTTGTTAAGCTAGTTAAGCAAGAGGCTGGTGTTGATTGGGAAAAACATAGAAATATCCAAGCAAAAATGAGGGTTGCAGTCAAACATTTACTAAGAAAATACGGTTACCCACCTGATATCGCTCCAGCAGCAGTTGATACCGTTGTTGAGCAGGCAGAGTTGATGGCAGCAGATGATTAATACAGCTTTTATGGAATCAAGATAGCAATGAATTTTATCTACTATATTTTCTTGAATCAAAAAAATTTGCTAAAATTAAATTATAGTGTAAGAGACAATAATAACTAAAACAGGTGAGTATTTAAATGGCTAATCGACAAATTAATCTTCAGAATGTAACTATGAAAGAAATTCTGATTGCAATGCGTCGTTTGGGCGGTCAAGTTACAAGACGTGAAATTAGTTCAGATATTCGTGACAATTCCACTGCAATCTCAGAACAAGAAGTAGATAAAATCAAAGTGTCTAAGAAAACGGGTAATAAATATAAACCTTTTGACTATACGCTGAATTATGCAGTTATGTATTTAGTAAGAACTGGTTTTTTAACTGAAGATGATCATCAAGTAGAATTATCTGAAAAAGGTCGTAAAGTTGATCTCGATATTTTTAATCCTGAAAAGGATGTTCGTCCCTTTTTAGAAGATAATAATTCTCAGGAATTAAAGAAAAAAAGCTTGTCTGAAATTGATTCTGCTAAGGATTCAACGGATGAAGTCACAGAAGAAGATCAGTGGAGACAAGATTTGTTAGATGCTCTGATGAAAATGAGTCCGAAAAAGTTTGAACTTTTTTGCCGCGGTTTACTTACCAAAATGGGGATCGACGTTGATAAGACGATTGGCGTTAACTACGTTGCTGACGGTGGTCTTGATGGTTTTGGCTATGTTCGTTCAAATGATTATCGGACTACCAGAGTAGCTCTACAAGCAAAACGCTGGCAATCCAATGTGCCCGCTCCTGAAATAGATAAGTTTCGCGGAGCAATGGATAAATACAACGCGGAATTTGGTATTTTTATTACGAATTCTGATTTTACTCGTGGTGCAATTAAGACAGCACGTCAGGGCACCAGAATTATCACTTTGATTGATGGTGAGGAAATCTGTGACCTAGTGGCAAAGTACAATTATTATGTTGAACCGGTGACTACCTATAAGTTAAAATCATTTTATACTGATAAAGATTAATTTGTTTTAGCAGAGACTAAGTGCTGTTTATTAATCTTTAAAGCACTTTCTACTTACAATTTATGAAGTAAGATTCAAAATATCATCTTTTAAGAAAATAATACCAAATGAACAAAAACGAGACATTACATTACCTAGATCAACTTGGGATTAAATATGAAATAGTGGAGCATCCAGCTGTCTACAATATGGCAGAAATGGAAAAAATTACTCTGCCACATCCTGAAGCAGATGCTAAAAATCTGTTTGTGAGGGATGACAAGAAACGTAACTATTATCTTTTGACGATTAAGGGCGATAAAAGAGTCAACTTACAGCAATTTCGTGAAGAAAATGGCACACGCAGGCTTAGTTTTGCCTCACCGCAAGATTTGAAAGAAAAAATGGATTTGGAACCTGGCTCAGTTACACCTTTAGGTCTGTTAAACGATTCTGAGCATGAAATACCGTTTTACATTGACTCATACTTTAGTCAGCAGCCTAGAATCGCTGTTCATCCCAACGACAATACAGCTACTATTTGGCTAGATCCGCAAGACTTGCTTGAAGTCATAAAAGGTTTAGGAAATCCTGTTATGGTAGTAAAGATGTAATTTTTATTCTGAGTATTATAAAAGATGGTAAATCTAAAAATAGATTTACCATCTTTTTTTATAGCAACTTTTAAATTTCTTTTTTTAATATTTCAGGTAGGACTTTTTCCTTGATGGAATTGCTATCAATTTTAGTATAAATTTCGTACCCGCGTGCTAACACATCGCACAGATAAAGTTGAGAAACTTGTCCGGCTACAGAACCAATATTTATAAATTCTCCCACTGCTGTTTGTAATTGAACGTCACCTAAATTTGCTATGGGCGAGCTCAATTCATTAGAAATAGTAATGATTTTTGCCCCGTTCTTTTTAGCTAGTTTTAAAGAGTCATATGTATCTTTGGTATGACCCGAAAGAGATAGGCCAATAACAACATCTTTTTTTGTTAGCAATGAACTAATTTGTACTTGAATGTGTGGATCAACTTCGGCATGCGCTATTAGACCTATCCTTAACCATGTTTTAGCAAAATCTTTTGCTGATTCTCCAGAGTGCCCTAGGCCAAATAAATAGACCCGCTTGGCTTTAGCCAGTATCTTAACCGCTTTGAGTAAATTTTGGGGAAATAACAAACTTTTAGTTTTGTTGATTGAATCGATCAATAAGTTGGCACTTTTATCATAAAAGTTGTTACTCTGGTTCTCAACACTTAATTGATTCTGTGTCATTGACTCCTGTGCTAAATATATTTTCAGCTTAGAAAAGCCCGGGAAACCTAACTTTTTGCAGAGACGAATGATAGTGGCATCGCTGGTACCTGAAGCTATAGCCAATGATTTTATCGTATCGTAAATTACTTGTTCTGCGTGACTAGCAATGTAATTAGCTAATTTTACTTCAGATTTGGTCAACTCTTTTTTGTTCTCATTAAATAATTGAATAAAATTCATTTCTTAAAAAGCCTCTTTCGCTAATGAGTAAATTATATCATCCTTTTTCAAGAAAACGATTGCATTTCCCGTCGAAAAATAATATCATACTTTATGAAGTAAAACTTCAAAAAATAATATTAATGGAGTAAAAATACATATGGAAAAAGAAAAGTTTATCAATAAGATTCATAAGGGATTGATTGTTTCTTGCCAGGCTTTACCCGGAGAACCTTTGTATACTGAAAAAGGAGGGATAATGCCTCTTATGGCGAAGGCTGCTGAAGAAGCGGGTGCGGTAGGTATACGTGCAAATTCAGTACGTGATATTAAAGAAATTCAAGCTACGGTTAGTTTACCTATAATCGGAATCATTAAAAAGGACTATCCACCTGAAGAGCCGTACATTACACCAACGATGAAAGAAGTAGATGAATTAGTTGAAACCAAGGTTGACGTTATAGCTTTTGACTGCACTTTACGTCCTCGGCATGATGGACAAACCATTAATCAATTTATCAAAGAAGTTAAATTGAAATATCCGCATCAGTTAATGATGGCTGATATATCAAACTTTGAAGAAGCACAGAATGCTTATGAATGTGGCGTAGATTTTGTTGGTACTACCTTGGCTGGTTATACTGCTGAAAGTGAAAACAAGTCTGGACCAGATTTTCAATTAATTAAAAAAATTGTGGATGCTGACCTGCCACTAATTGCGGAGGGTAAAATTCATACTCCAGCTGAATTAAAAAAGGTAATAGACCTTAATCCGCTTGGAATTGTAGTTGGTGGTGCTATTACCAGACCTCTGCAAATTGCTAGGACGTTCACTTCAGTATTTAAAAAAGGGAGAGAATAAAATGACTAAAAATAAGAGATTCACTGCAATTGGTCAGTGGTTTACTCAATTAGGGCAAGCTTTCATGCTGCCAATTGCTATTTTGCCGGTTGCCGGTTTATTATTAGGACTTGGCGGAGCTTTAACAAATGATGCGGCTGTTTCAGCTTTTCCAGTTTTAAATCAAGTTTGGTTACAAAATACATTAAAAATAATGAATTTTGCCGGTAACGCGGTCTTTAGTAACTTGGCTTTAATCTTTTCAATTGGATTGGCCGTTGGCTTAGCTAAAGGTGATAAGGGTACTGCCGGTTTAGCAGGTGGTGTAGCCTATCTTGTATATACTGCGACAATTTCTGGTTTGCTACAATTGTTTAACCCTAAAAATACAATTGACACCGGTGTTTTAGGTGCGATCGTAATAGGTTCCGTTGTTGCATACTTGCATAATCATTACCGTAAAATTCAATTGCCACAATTTTTAGGCTTTTTTGGCGGATCAAGATTCGTACCAATTATTTCTGCAATTGCTGCTATAGTTATCGGTGCAATATTTTACTTAATCTGGCCCCCAATTCAAGGTTGGCTGACTACTGCAGGACAT
This sequence comes from Lactobacillus sp. wkB10, assembly GCF_000760615.1. NCBI lineage: Bacteria > Bacillati > Bacillota > Bacilli > Lactobacillales > Lactobacillaceae > Lactobacillus > Lactobacillus sp. wkB10. Next base: position 101,471 of record NZ_JRJB01000001.1, read on the forward strand.
GCAATTGCAGCAATGGGCAGTTTTGGTAGTTTCCTGTACGGATTTTTATTACGGCTGACCGGAGCCGTCGGTTTACATCATACTATTTATCCAATGTTCTGGTATACGGCACTCGGTGGCACAGCAGAAGTAGCTGGAAAAACCGTTGTCGGAGCGCAAAATATTTTCTTTGCCCAATTAGCTGATCCGAATTTCCATGGTTTATTCACTTATGGTACTCGATTTTTCGCTGGACGTTTTGCAACCATGATGTTTGGCTTGCCTGGAGCTGCTTTAGCAATGTATCTTTGTCTGCCAAAAGCTAACAGGAAAAAAGATGGTGGATTGTATCTTTCAGGTGGTCTTACTTCTTTTCTTACAGGTATTACCGAGCCTTTAGAATACTCATTTCTATTTGTAGCTCCTTGGTTATATTTGATTCATTCATTTCTTGATGGTTGCTCATTCTATCTTGCAGATATTATGAACATTAGAATTGGTAATTCATTTTCTGGTGGATTAATAGATTACCTGTTGTTTGGTGTTTTGCAAGGAAAAGATAAAACAAACTGGCCTAATGTATTAATTATTGGTGTTATTTGGTTTTTCCTCTACTTCTTTGTTTTCACTTTTTGTATTAAAAAATTCCACGTCAATATTCCAGGAATGCAAACTGAAGTAGATAATGACGTTGAAAAAAATAATCAAAAATCAGGAAATGTCACCAGTCTACATACAGAGTCTGAGCAAATTATTGCTGCTTTAGGTGGGGCTGAGAATATAAATACTATTTCTGCTTGTGCTACCAGATTAAGAATTTCACTTAAAGATAACAGTCAAGTTAATGAATCTGTATTTAAAAAATTAGGTTCTCCAGGTGTTTTAAAAGTTGCAGGTGGACTACAAATTATTTTTGGTGGGAAAGCCGATCTTTATAGTCAAGAAATAAATGATTTGCTAGCTCATCCTGAAAGAATAAAAGAAACCATAACTAGCCATGATGCTGAAGATAATACAGTAAGTGAAAATAATAAAATGACAATTGACTTTACTGCACCCGTTAACGGTAAATTTAAATCTTTAGTTGATGTTGATGATGAAGTCTTTTCTAAAAAAATGATGGGTGAAGGTTTTGCAATTGAACCAAGCGATCAACATATTTTCAGTCCAGTAGAAGGTGAAGTTGTTTCAATATTTAAGACCAAGCATGCAATTGGGCTTAAAACGAAAGACGGTCTGGAAGTATTATTACATATGGGAATCGATACTGTTGATCTAGCAGGCAAACCTTTTACTATTAAAGTCAAAGAAGGAGAGAAAGTTTCTCCAAAAACTGAGTTGGCTGAAGTTGATCTTGAACAAATTAAAGCAAGTGGTAAAAAGACAACGATTATTACAGTAATTACAAATTCAGTAGATCATGTTATACAAGCAGGTGATGATGCTAAAACAGGCGATGAGATTCACGCTCAAGATGATGTTTATCACGTTTTAATCAAATAAATAAAATTGGTAGATAAGATGATATTGGTTAGCAAAAGTTTGGTCGTTTGTTGATTGTGATTTTATTTTTAGCCAGTATTAAGAAGATATATTTCTCAAGTTAGAGTATTTAAAAATAATGTAAATTAAAAGCTATTTTGTTGATAAAACCATACAGTAATTTATTTGTATATATTTATCAAATAAATACCACTAAATTATTAACAAAAGGTAAATATTTTTATTTATGAATGTAATTGGTTAAATTATATCAACTTTCATTGTAGAATCTTTTTCGTTGCCGTTAATCTCTGGTCAGGACTAGGATATTGCTTTTAAAAGCACCAAGAAATTAAGACCTGAACGCAGCCAATAATGGTAACGAATCTGATGTTAAAAATATAGTTATCAGTTTAATCTTGACATAAATTAAACATTTAAATCATTGTTAATTAAATATCTTTCTTTCTTGTGTATAAACCTAATTTCTCAATAAACTGTTGTTTTAGTTAGAATAATTAATATTCATTTAATCATTGAATGGTGATGGATTTCATCAGTTTAGTTTTTATTTGAATTTGCTAATATCTCATCAACGTTGAAATAAAATAGCGGATGATTAAAGCAAAAAGTTGAAGCTCTTGCCTTTTACATCTTTCAGGAAAAAGGATTGTTAGTTAATCAATTAAGCTAATACTAGTTACAAATTAGTAGAAAAAACGCATATGAGTAGGGATAGATTAATTATTAGCATTCTGGCTTAACGACTAAAAACAGTGGTAATCAAAACTAATTTAAAGTCGTAATTGGAGGTGTGGCATCAAAGCGGTTATCGATTACCTGTTACTAAAATTTTACCTAGCATAAACTTAAAAAAAGCAATATCATCAGGTTAAACAAAATAACTATTATAAAAATATCAGAAAAGTAAGGCTAAGATGATAAAATTTTTTACCATTCTTAGCCAAATAGTTAATGCTATACCCCCAAGTGAACTGCCGATTCTTCATTTTTACTTCATGGTGTTGACATAATTAATAAATAATGATAGATTAAAAGTCAATTAAATAAACAACATCTTGCAAAGCAGAGTAACTATTTTGTTGCTGATAAAGAGAGCTGATATTTGGTGAAAATCAGTTAGCAGTAAGTAGTGAACATGGGCTTCTAATTGATGTCCATTGGTGATAATCAGCCAGTGGCGGAGTTGCATCCGTTATTTTTGCAAGCTATTGTTTGATAGTTAATGAGGTTTATTACGTGAGTAATAAATGAATAAAAGGTGGTAACGCGAGCACTCGTCCTTAAGAAGAAAAGGATGAGTGCTTTTTTTATACAAAAATTTGGAGGTTTTTTAGATGACTAAAACTGCTTATACTAACGTTAATTTGTTTAACGGGATTGATGATAAAATTCAGTCTAATACAACATTAGTGGTTGATGACGAAAGTGGTAAGATTACCGAAATTGCTACAGGTACTGCACCTCAAGCAGATAAAACAGTTGATTTGCAGAATAAGTATGTGATTCCTGGCTTAATCAACTGCCATACTCATATTATTATGGATCCTTTGACCCCTGACGGTGGCAGTGAATCTGATGTTGTATCTTCTACGCTTCGTGCCGTTAAACATTTGCATGATTTATTGAAATCAGGTGTTACCTATATTCGTGAATGTGGCAGTACATATAATATAGATATTGCTCTTAATAATTTAATTAAGAAAAACAAATTAACTAAGGTACCAGAAATTGTGCCCGCAGGACACCCATTTTCTATGACTGGTGGACATGGTGATTTGCCTAACTTTGGTGTATTGGTTGATTCACCTGATGAGATGCGTAAGGCTGTTCGCCAAGGAATTAAGGCTGGTGCTAAAGCAATTAAGGTTATGGCAACAGGCGGAGTCATGACTGAGAATGACTCTCTCGATGATCCCCAATTAAGTGAAGCCGAAATGCACGTTGCAGTAGAAGAAGCTCATCACAAAGGTTTAACTGTAGCGGCACATGCGGAGGGCAACCCAGGAATTTTGAATGCGATTAAAGCCGGCGTTGATAGCATTGAACATGGTTTTTACGTTAATGATGAAGAAATTAAGTTGATGATTGAAAAAGGAACATATTTAACACCAACAATAGTTGGAGCTTGGGCATTCATCGAATATGCTCCTGGGAAAATTCCTGAATGGGAAATGAATAAAATAGCTGCAGCTTGGAAAGACTTGCGGGGCAACATAACTAAAGCTAAAAATGCTGGTGTCAAAATCACTCTGGGTACTGATGCGGGAACTCCATTTAATGACTTTACAATGACTCCTGAAGAATTGCCTTTGTTGGTAGAACAAGGCTTTACTAATTTTGAAGCCTTAGAAACCAGTTATAATTCTGCAAAGCTTCTAAAAATAGATAAAGAATACGGTTCTTTAGAAAAAGGTAAGTATGCAGATTTCTTGGTTCTGGATGAAAATCCGTTAGAAAAAATCAGTGCAGTTGTACAAAAGGACAAAGCGGTTTACAAGAAAGGCAAACGAGCTTACTAAATATAAGGATATTATTTTACATTTTCGAACAAATGTTCTATAATAAAGGAAGCTACTAAAAAAGCAGCTTCTTTTATTTTTTAGGAGGACAAAAATGAATCAGAAGTTTTTAGATGTAATGAAAGATGAAGGACCAGTCACAATTGTTACTATTAATGCTAACCCTGCTAGTGTGGTAAATACGTGGATGTCGTATGTAAAAGTCGACGAGGAAAATAATCGCCTTTATCTCCCAGCAGCAGGCATGCATAGTATTGAAAATGATTTTGCTAATGACAATCATGTTGTTTTGACTATGGGTTCTAAAAAAGTAGAGGGTACAGCTGGTCCAGGAGCTGGCTTTCATGTTAAAGGAACCGGAAAATTCTTGGCAGAAGGACCGGAATTTGCTGAAATGAAGGCACGTTTTCCTTGGCTAAGAGAAGTTTTACAGGTTAATATCGACCAAATTGAACAAAAAATTTAATTTATAATGTGCAAATCTGATAGTCTTATTAGATTTCATATGATTAGGCTTAAATTATTAATTATTATTTTTAAAATTTATCTTTAATTTTATTCTAATTTTGGATACAATAAGAGATATAAATTTTTTATCCAAAAAAGGAGGATTAATAATGAAAGCTTTACTTTACAATATGACCCCGGAGCAACAGGTATATGCTGACAAGTGGAATAAAGATCATCCTGAAGATGATTTAGTTTCAACTGAAGACAAGCTTGATGCTAAGACTGTTGAGATGGCGAAAGGCTATGATGTTGTCAGCGTTTTGCAGGTCTTTGACATAGATGAGGAAGAGGTCTATCGTAAACTGAGCTCATATGGAATTAAGCAAATAGCTTTAAGGTCTGTTGGGTATAACATTGTCAATTTTGACTTTGTGCACAAGTATCATATGATTGTAACTAATACACCGGCATATTCTCCTCGTGCAGTGGCGGAGAACACTTTGACTTCTGCAATGTACTTATTGAGAAAATGGGGACCTATTTTAGATAATGAAAGAGAGCACCTCAATTTTGTTCGGTCTGAAGATTTGATGAGTGATGAAATCTATAACCAAACAGTTGGTATTATTGGTGTTGGACGTATTGGTTCATGCGTTGCAGAAATGTTTCATGCTTTGGGAGCCAAAGTACTCGGTTATGACTTGGTTGAAAATCCTGCTAATGAAGCATTTTTGGAATATACCGATTTTGATACTGTAGTCAAAAATGCGGATATTTTGACATTGCATACACCGCTTGAGCCTTCAATGGAAGATATGATTAGTGCAAAGCAATTTAAAGAAATGAAGAACACCGCATATCTCATTAATGCAGCTAGAGGTCCATTGGTTAATACTCAAGACTTGATTGATGCATTGAAGAACAAAGAAATTGCTGGTGCTTCATTGGATGTTATGACTGGTGAAGAGGCAATTGTCATGAAGAAATTCAAAGATATTTCCGAATTGCCAGTTGAGTACCAGGAATTAGCAAAAATGCCTAATGTGGTCTTTACGCCGCACTCCGCATATTACACCAAGACCTCTGTTAAAAATATGATTGAACACAGTATGACTGATGTTAAACGAGTATTAAACGGTCAAAAACCAATATATTTAGTTGAAGAATAGTTATTGCTTATTAAGTGACTGACTGAAAAGTCAGCCACTTTTTTATTGTCAAGATTGTAGTTAGCAACTGTAGCTGAAAAATTGCTATAATGTACAGGTGTAGAAAAATAAACGGAGAAAAAGATGAAAAGGTTTCATCATAAGTTTACTTTACCTGCGATTCTAATATTGCTAATTGTTGCAATTGGGCTTCTTATCGTTGGTATAGCCAATATGCATAAGCAAACTACTTTACCGCCAAATGGCAATTCAAGTGCAATTGGCGTTGAATTAAACCAGAATTATGGTTATGTTGATTTACATGAACTGCAGTCTAACGGCATTTCATTTGTCTATTTGAGAAGTACACAGGGGCGTTCGTACTTTGACGATGATTATTTGTCTTATCGTGATCAAATATTAGGAACTAAACTTGCTTTTGGCACCATCGTTGCTTACAGCAATGAATCAACACCATTGCAGCACTATCAGTATTTTCTGAAAAAGGTGGGCACAGACACGGGAAGTTTACCAATTTGGATAGAACCAGCGATTGATAGCTATGATTTAACATATATTAAACAAATGGCTCAATTTGCTGGCATGCTTCAAGGATTAAATAAACGCATCATGGTAGATATCCCAGTTAAATTTAAAAAATATTTTCCCCATGGTGTACAGTTTATTACTGGCGGTAAAAAAGCCCCAAATAAAATGCAATATTCATTTTGGCGCTATAACAATGACGGACGGGTAAAGTCTGTAAGAAATTTAGAAAGTGGTGTAGTTATGCTAACATACAATGGTACAGTTACCCAGTACAAGGAGAAATACGGACAATTAACACAATAATGAAACAAGAAATTCAAGCAGTTTTAACAAAATTAAAAATGGCTGAACCAACTTTGATTCAGCAAGAAACGCGAATTCCAATTTTAAATGGTGCAAGTTGTATCGCACTTGCAAAAACAGGAACCGGAAAGACTTTAGCTTATGCTTTACCTGCGCTGGAAAAAGTAGAAAAAGGCAAACCCAATAGTTTAATTATTATTGCACCAACAACAGAATTAGCGGTGCAGATTCGCCATGCGATTAACCCTTTTATTCATGCTCTCACTTTAACTGGAATTACACTTGTTGGAGCAGGAAATCGCAAACGTCAGGAAGATAATTTAAAAAAGAAACACCCTGAAATTGTCGTTGCCACTCCAGGAAGATTTTTTGATTTCTTTTCTGCTAATCGCATAAAAGTTAATCAGATAAGAACTCTGGTAATAGATGAGGCAGATGACGTTTTAGAATTTAATAAAATGGAATTATTAAGTTCTTTAGGACAAAATATGACAGCTAATTCGCAGATCTTGCTTTTTGGTGCTACTGAATCAGATATAACTAAAAAGGCAGAAGATATTTTTGCTCGTAAATTTATCACGATTGATGTGCGACCAGAACAGAAATCAACTGTTAAAAATTATTTTTTGCAAATAGACAATGCGCATAAAGTTGATTTTATTCAGCGGTTGATGCGCCTTGATGGTTTTAAAGGCATTCTGTTTTTTGATTCAAACCAAACTATGATGCGTTTTGCGGGTATTTTAGCACATACTAAGACTAAATTTGGTATTTTAGCTAATGACTTTGGCAAGCAGAGAAGAGAGGCGGCTCTTAATAATTTTAAAGTTGGTAAAATTAAATTGCTCCTAGCAACAGACTTGGCTGCGCGTGGTTTAGACTTAGCAGGAGTAACATATGTGGTAAACTACGACATTCCTAGTGAAGTTAACACATACATGCATCGTGCCGGAAGAACTGGTAGAATGGGTGCTAAAGGATTTGTGGTTACCCTGGGTGATGATCATGATCTTCGTGATCTTAAAAAGCTGCTTGAACAAAGTATAAAAATCGAACGTGTATATTTTGCAGGATTTCATTTAACTACTAAAGTGCCACGTAAAAAGGAAAGTAAGAAACAAATCGCAATTGAAGAAAAGAGGACTAGTGCATCAAACAAAAAACATAAAAAACAAAAGAATAAAAACAAGGGATATCATCCCCATTATTTGAAAAGAAAGGAGTAAAAATGAGTCGATTAGTTGCTTGGCTTGAAGACTATATTTTGCCTGTAGCAAACAAAATAGGGCAAACTCACTGGCTTGTGGCATTAAGGGATGCATTTGTCTCAGTAATGCCTATTACAATTGCAGGTTCTCTTGCTGTTTTGGTCAAAAGCCTGATTGCTGCAGCCAAAACTGAATTAGGCTGGCACACTTTTGCTTGGGCAATGCAGCCACTCTCACTAGTGTGTAATGTAGTTTGGCGCGGTACCTTTGCTTTATTTGCCCTTTTTTTGTCAATGTCTTTGGGCTATCATTTAGCTAAAAGTATGGAAGTTGATCCAGTTGCTGGAGCAATTGTTTCTTTATCTTCTTTGGCCATGAGCATTGCTAATTTAACTAAACTTAAAATTAACGGCAAAGTAGTTCCTGTTCATAAAGTTTTTAATATTTCACAATTTTCGACTACTGGCATTTTTACTGCTATTTTATTTGGTTCAATCGGTGTTGCTATCTTTGCACTTTGTTTTAGAGCGAGAATCAAGCTTCATCTTTCTGCCAATTTGCCTTATGCTGAGCAGATGGCATTTGATTCACTTATTCCTGCAATTATTGCGATATTTTGTGTTGGTATGATTAATTTTGTCTTTCAGACAATCACGGGAACTTTTTTTGGCAACTGGTTGCTCAATTCGATTCAAACACCTTTAGTAAAATTAGGTCAAGGCTTCGGTATGGTAATGCTTGTGACCTTATTAGTCCAAATTTTTAGCTTTTTTGGTTTTAATGGTTTAAGTGTCTGGGCTCCAATTTTAGATTCAATTTGGCTAACTGCCCAGAACGTTAATGTTACAGCTGCCCGTGCAGGAAGAGAAGCACCTTTTATCTGGGTTCGCGGATCATTTGACGCATTTGCCTGGTTTGGGGGAGCAGGGGGAACTTTGATGCTGATTGTGGCCATACTGCTGTTTTCCAAACGGAGTGACTACCGAACAATTGCTAAAGTTGCACTTGCACCGGGAATTTTTAATATCAATGAACCAATTGTTTTCGGCTTGCCTGTAGTTCTCAATCCAGTTTATTTTATCCCGTTTGTTGTTGCTCCCTTAGTTAATGTAGCTTTTTCATATGGTGTCAGCATGATGAATTTAGTTAATCCTGTACAAGTAGCAGTTCCTGCCGTTGTGCCACCAATCATCGGGCCATTTTTAGCCTGTAATTATGATTGGCGTGCTATCGTATTGTCAATTGTCAACATGCTGATAGCTTTAGCTATTTGGACCCCCTTCGTTTTTGCAGCAGATAAAATCGCTGATTCTAATGCACCACAACCATATTTTACTCGTCAATATTAGTTACTAAAAAAATTGGCTTTTATCACTCAAATTTGGTAAAGTTAATTTATTGCGACCCTGTAGTTTATCTGGATAGAACAATGGTCTCCTAAACCGTAGAGGTGAGTTCGAATCTCACCGGGGTCATATAAGGTATAATTTAAATGCAAATTTTACAGATTTTAAATTTATTAGAAAACAGTTGATAATCCTTTGTAGCAGGATCATTTTCAGCTTAACTGTCCTGTTTTAAACAAGATTGGCTTTTTTAGTTTAATTAGAATTTTTAAAAATGAATCCACACAAAATGTCTTTACCCGAAGTTTTAGATAATTTTCGGGCTCGTAATGTAACTTTTAAATTAAAAGATGGTACTAAAAGAACAATCTTTGTTAATGAAATTGAGGACGAAGATGATTCCCAACTTGAAATGATTTTTATGGCTGATGATCCAAAAGATGATGTTTTTATCTCACAAGTAGTTGATGCAATTCCAGGCAGTGCCAATTTTTCTTTAGATATACATCAAATGCCATTCTGTGAATTAAAATTTGTCCTAAAAGGTCAAAAAGTAGAATTTAGGCGTAAAGATGGTGCAATTAAAACCTTTGTAGTAACGAATGTTTTAATCAAAAACCCAACAAAGAAAAATTTCACATTTGTTGGTAACAAAAAAGAAGATAGTATTGATAGTTCAGATATATTAGGGGTAAAAATAATTGCGGACAAATAAAAGTCTGATTACCAAGAAGATAATCAGACCAGAATTTGAAAGATTTGTTATTTATGTAAATATGAATAAAATAAAGTTTATATTTTAGTTTGAGAAATAAAGATTAATTAAAATGTCAGAAATAGATAAATATATGAAAATAGTATTAATAATAATGTATCAATATATACTATCCGGGAGTTTTAGGACTATCATGACCGTATGAATTTTTCAAATTAATACGCCCATTTCTTTTTTGACTAATAAGTTCTGTCTTTTCTTTTTGTGCTAGATTTTTTGCGTATTCCAAGGCATCAGCTTTGCGGTCAAAAGTTTTAGAAATTTTGTCACTACCAGCGATTTTAACAGCCCATTTATCGCCGTGAGTAGTAACCCAAACATTTTTTGTGACGTCTTCCTTACCCATAATTTATTCACCTCTTTTCAAAGTAATTATACAGCTAATGGATATATAATGTGAAAGAATAAACACTTTTTATAAAGTGTTTATTTGTGCGTTTGCTAATTTAAAGCAGTTGCTAGCGAAATTGTTTAGTATATTGGCGATTTTAAAATCCGAATAATTAAAAAGATGATTAATATGAATAAAGTTAATGATATTCCAAGCAGTATTCTTCTACATTTGACTGTTTTTGTCTTGTCAAAAACAAAAACAAAACAAAAAGTGGCAACAACAATTAGTAAACCAGTAATTAATAATAACTTAAAATTATAATTCATTTTTTCACCTGTTTCAGTTCAATGAATAATATTGCATAATATTTGCTTGTGTTTTGTTAGTTGATTTATTAATATATTATTTATTGGAGTTATTGGAGGATTTTATGAACACTATTAGGGTAATGACTGTTTTTGGTACCAGACCGGAAGCTATAAAGATGTCTCCGTTGGTACAGAGATTAAAAAAAGATAATCGATTTGAAGAAATTACGGTGGTTACAGCACAACACCGGGAAATGCTAGATCAGGTTCTTGATATATTTAAAATCAAGCCAGATTATGACTTTAATATTATGGAAAAGAACCAAAGTTTAGAGGGTGTCACGGCCAAGGTATTAATCGACATGACAAAAGTCTTAAAAGAAGTTAAACCAGATATTGTTTTGGTCCATGGAGATACAACTACCAGTTTTGCTGCTGGTTTAGCCAGCTTTTATAATAAATGTCCTTTAGGCCATGTTGAGGCTGGACTGCGAACATGGAATAAGTATTCACCTTTTCCCGAAGAAATGAATAGGCAAATGACAGATGATTTAACTGATCTTTATTTTGCACCAACTGCGGTAAGTAAGCAAAATCTGATTAAAGAAAACCACAATTCTGACAATATTTTTATCACAGGCAATACAGCTATTGATGCCTTGGAAGAAACTGTTCAAGCTGATTATCACCATGAGGTTTTAGACCAGATTAAGCCTGGAAACAAGATAATTCTTGTGACCATGCACAGGCGGGAAAATCAGGGCGAACCTATGAGACGAGTTTTTAAAGTGATGAAACAAGTTGTAGACACTCAAGATGATGTTGAAATTATTTATCCTGTTCATTTATCGCCAAGTGTGCAAAAAGTTGCTCACGAAATTTTAGGTAACGACCCGCGTATCCATTTGATTGCCCCATTAGACGTGGTTGATTTCCATAACTTAGTTAAATTAAGTTACTTTATTATGACAGATTCTGGTGGGGTTCAAGAGGAAGCTCCTGCATTAAATAAGCCAGTACTGGTTTTAAGGGATACTACAGAGAGACCAGAAGGTGTTAAAGCTGGGACACTAAAATTAGTGGGAACGCAAGTTGATAATGTCAGAAACGCAATGTTGGAATTACTTGAAAATAAAAAAGTTTATGACCAGATGGCCAATGCAAAGAACCCTTATGGTGATGGTCATGCATCAGAAAGAATAATGGATGATATTGCCTATTATTTTGCTCAAAATAAGGGTGAAAAACCTGCTGATTTTAAATAAGCTGTCTAAATTTTATTATACAAAAAGCCAAGAAAAAGTTTTTTTCTTGGCTTTTATTTATCACTTTTTTCTTTACGTGATTTAATTTTCTCTTTTGCTCGTGCAATCATGGTGGTTTCTTGGGCTTGGAACACAGATCTCGTAGTGAGGTAATTAAAAATACCCACTAAAATTTGATCAACAATTTTTACTAACAGTGCATCTAAATGAAGCCAGGACAATCCGACCAACATAATTAAACTGTCCGGAATAAGACTAATAATTCTATAAGTAAAAAAGATAATCAGTTTTTGCCAAGTTGAATGTTCCTCATCAACATTATTGATAAAAACAGCCTTTTGGTTAAATACGAAGGAGGCCAGGTTAGACACAATAAATGCAATAGTATTTGATACTAAAACAATGCTATGCCACCATTTATGTAAAACCATAAAAACCACGGTGTTGATTAGAGCCGCTATAAAGCCAAAGATCATGTAAACAAATAAGTTACGATGTCTTTTGACTACTTTTTGTGCTAAGTGATGAATTTTAGGATCAGACATTGAGTCAAATTTTTGTGAATCCATTTTCTTATTCTTAACCATTTAACTGATCAGCCATTTCCTTAGCTGCATTATCAATTGCATCTATATCGTTATCGTTTGGTGCATTTTCAATTGTAACGGGTTTAGTCACTTCTTTTGCTCCAACTTGTTTAAACTTTTTTTCAAAATCAAAGACGTTTTCACAAAAATGATCAGCATACATCATGTCGCCACTGCCCATCACAGCAAAATATTTTCCAGTTAAATCCAAGTCATTTAGTTGGTCATAAAAATCTGCAATATCGTCAGTCATAGTGCCTTCGCCATAGGTATAAGTAATAAAGATGCACAAATCACTTGATAAGTAATCACTGGCGTCAGTAAATTCAGCTTCGCTCGTTTCCACATCGAAACCCAAATCTTGCAAATCTTCTTCCAGAATATCTGCTATATCTGCATCGTTGCCAGTCATACTTGCATAGACTATTCTAGCTTTCATTAAATTCATACCTTTCACAAAAACTAATTCATCAAAACATTATACCTAATTTTGCGTAATTAATGAAATTCTTTAGTAAACTTTTAAAAAACGCTATAATGTAATCAAACATCATTTAATAGAGGAGAATTTAAATTTGATTACAATTAAATCCATTAGAGAATTGAAGGGTATGCAAGCTTCAGGCAGGTTGTTGGCATCAATGTTTGAAGGTCTAAGGGAAGTAATTAAGCCCGGAATTACCACTTGGTCAATTGAAGAATTTTGTCAAGATTTTGTCAAAAGTCGTGGTGGCAGGTTATCAGAGCAGGGCTTTGAAGGTTACAAATATGGGACATGTATTTCTGTTAATGACCAGATCGCCCACGCTACTCCACGTAAAGACACTGTTTTAAAAGAAGGCGATTTGGTTAAAGTTGATGTGACTTGCAATCTCAATGGCTTTGAAACAGATTCTTGTACTACTTACCCAGTAGGTGAAATTTCTCAAGCTGATCAGGATTTGATGGATACAACTAAAAAAGCCATGTACTTAGGTATTGATCAGGCAGTTTTAGGTAATCGCATTGGGGACATCGGAGCCGCAATACAGCATTTTGTAGAAGATGAGCATCATTATGGTGACGTTAAAGAATTAGTCGGTCATGGTATCCAGCCAAGTATTCATGAAGATCCGGAAGTGCCACATTGGGGTAAAGCGGGACACGGATTAAGACTGCGTGAAGGAATGACTATTACTTGTGAACCAATGGTTGAAGCCGGTGGTGACTGGCGCATTGTTGAAAAAAGCGTTGCGGATCCAAAAGATGATTGGGTCTTTTACGCTACACCGGATGGCTCAAAATCCGCACAATTTGAACATACCTTTGCAATAACTAAGGATGGTCCTAAAATTTTAACGCTGCAAAAGCCATATGATGGCTACGAAAAATACTTACCACATTTTGACGAAATGGATGACTAAATTGCATGGGTAAAAAAGCTGAGGCAATCAGAAAACGCTCTTTTTTATTTTATAAAACTGTTTCCTTGAAATTTACTCAAGGTGAAGTTTTAACAAGCGCAATTGCGATTGCTTACTATGTTTTGTTTTCGATATTTCCGTTAATTATTATTATCGGAAATATTTTGCCGTTATTTAATATTAATACTGAACCGATTGCCAGTTATTTAAAACTGATTTTTCCAGATAAAATTGCTAAATTTATTATGCCGATAATTAACTCATTATTAAAAAGCAAATCAAGTGGTTATATTTCATTCGGTATTATATTGGCATTATGGTCTGTTTCTTCGTTAGTTAATGCTATTAGAATTGGTATGAATCGGGTTTATGGTGTTCGTGCCCAAGAATTAAAGCAAAAATGGCAAGTTACTGTTTGGACAAGATCTATTACTATTATGTTGACCAACCTTATGATTATAGTATTTGCCTTGCTTAATTTAACTTTGATTTTTGGTCAGCAGGTACTCGAATTTTTACGCCCAATTTTCTCTTTTTCTGTTGGCGAAATTGAAAAAATTTTTAGTTATCGTTACCCAGTAATTATTATCACAATGATAGGCTCACTGTATTATGTCAATTATTTTTTACCCAACATCAGATTGAAGAAAAAAGTTATCTGGCCAGGTGTTTTTACTACATTATTCGGCTGGATTATTCTTTCCTGGCTTTTTAGTTTCTATCTGCATCATTTTCGTATTAGCTGGGAAAACTATGGCATTATCGGTACTTTTATTATTTTCATGTTGTGGTTGAATATTTCCTCAATCCTCTTTTTACTGGGGACATGTGTAAATGCTGCGATAGTGACGCTTAATTACGGAGAAGTAAACTATTCAGTGGGTCGTTTAGCTGAATATATTCAAAGAAAACGCAGTCATTAAAAATTAGCGCATTCAATTTTATTTTGGTATATTAGTTTTATGATTTTAAAGAAAGCGTAAAAAATATGAAAGTAAGAAAAGCAATTATTCCTGCTGCTGGTCTTGGTACTAGGTTTATGCCGGTAACTAAAGCAATGCCTAAGGAAATGTTGCCGATTGTCGACAAACCGACTATTCAATTTATTGTTGAAGAAGCCAAAAAATCTGGTATTGAAGACATTTTGATTGTCACTGGGAAAAATAAGCGCTCTATTGAAGATCACTTTGACTCCAATCCTGAACTTGAACAAAATCTGCAGGAAAAAGGCAAGACTGGTCTGCTTAAAATGTCGCAGGAAATTACCCATTTGGGAATTAATATTTATTATACTCGTCAACCCTATCCAGCAGGTTTAGGGGATGCGATTGCCCGTGGACGTAGTTTTATTGGAGATGAACCATTTGTCGTTATGCTTGGCGACGACTTGATGATGGACAAAGTACCATTAACAAAGCAATTGATTGACCGTTATAGTGAAACTAATGCTTCCACAATTGCAGTCATGCCGGTACCACATAAAGAAGTTTATAAATATGGAATAATTGAACCAGATAGTGAAATTGCGCCTGGCTTAATAAATGTTAAATCTTTTGTAGAAAAGCCAGAAGTAGACAAGGCACCAAGTGATTATGCCATTATTGGCAGATATCTTTTGACCCCTGAAATTTTTCCAATTTTGGCTGAACAGAAACCAGATAAAAGCGGGGAGATTCAATTAACTGATGCGATTGATACCATGAATAAAACTCAACGGGTTTTAGCGCACGTATTTAAGGGGACTCGTCATGATGTTGGGAATAAGGAAAGTTATTTGGAAACATCGATAGAATATGGCTTAAAACATCCGGAAACGAAGGATGCATTACGTAAATATATTATTGATTTAGGGAAAAAATTAGAAGAACAAAATTAACAATAGCAAATAAATCAATTATGCAATTAAAGGAACCATCATTTAATGGTTTCTTTTTTTATGTAAAATTTTTCTTAATGTCTGACTAATTACTGTCCTCGAGTTGAAAATTTTTGTATCATGCAACTTGAAACTTTTCGCTAAGGGATAGGTTAAATGAAAGATATATATATTGTTGCAGCTAAAAGAACTCCTTTTGGTCGCTATCATGGGTTATGGGCTGAAAAAAATGCAATAGATTTAGGAGAGTTAGCCTTAAGAGAAACACTAAAAAGCATTAATCTGCCTGCTGAAAAACTAGACGCCTTATTTATGGGTAATGTTTTGGGTGCTGGTTTAGGACAAAATATGGCTCGGCAAATTGCTCTAAAAACGGGTATGAGTCCCAAAAGCAGCAGCGTTACAATTAATGAAGTCTGTGGTTCAAGTTTAAAAGCTCTCAGACTGGCTCAAGGACAGATGGAACTGTGTGACTTTGACTTGGTAGCTGTTGGCGGTGCTGAAAGTATGTCTAATGCTGTTTATTTAATAGAGGACAAAGAAAAACCACAGTTTCAAAGCGAAATGCTGCAGAATGGCCTCATTGATGCTTTTTCTCATGAGCATATGGGATTAACGGCTGAAAACGTAGCAGAAAAATATGGAGTTACGCGTACAGAAATGGATGAATATAGTTTAGCTTCTCATCGCAAAGCAGTTGAAATTGTTCAGCAAAACTTTTTTCAAGATGAAATAATTGGCGTAGAAGTAAACGGTAAAATAATCCAGCAGGACGAAACGATTCGAGCTGATACTAATTTAGAAGCACTAAGTAAGCTAAAACCTGTTTTTAAGAAAAATGGTTTAGTTACAGCTGGCAATTCTTCGCCCTTAAGTGATGGTGCCAGTATGATTATTTTGGCAAGCGCAGAAAAAGTAAAGGAACTCAAACTGCAACCTCTGGCGCGGTTGGGTTCGTTTGCTGAATCTGGTACTGATCCGGCATACATGGGTGTAGCGCCATATTTTGCAGTAGAAAAATTATTACAAAAAACAAACAATACCATTAATGATTATGATGCAATCGAAGTTAATGAAGCTTTCGCTGCACCTAGCGTTGTCTTAGCTCGAAAACTCCGAATTCCACCCGCTAAACTAAACATTTTTGGTGGAGCCATTGCACTAGGTCATCCTCTTGCTGCTACCGGAACTCGTTTAGTAGGAACAGCTGTCAATATTATGAATCATATCAATGGTCACAAGGCTTTGGTAACTCTTTGTATTGGTGGCGGACAAGCAATTGCATATGAAATAGAGAAATTTTAAATGAAGTTTTATAAGTTAGCACCAGAAAAAAGACGAGAAATGCTGCAAAAACAAGGAATTAAACTGGATCAAGTTGATTCTCAGGTTTTGCATGACTTGGATTTATTAAGTGAAAATGTAATTGGTCAATTACGTTTACCTGTTGGTTTAGCACAAAACCTATTGGTTAATGGTCAAAATTACCAAGTGCCAATGGTGACCGAAGAGGCCTCGGTAGTTGCAGCGGCTAATAATGGCGCTGGTATTGTTGCAAAAGCTGGTGGCTTTACCGCAAGTAGTCAACGAGACGGTATTTGGGGTCAAATTGTAATGCAGGTGGCTGAAAATTTTGAAGTCTCCAACTTGCAAGAAGTATTGCCAACTCTTATTAAAAAGACAAATACTGATTTTGCCAGTCTTGTAAGTCATGGCGGTGGAGTCCGTAAAATAGAACTTAAGCAAATAAATGATTTGCTTTATATAAAAGTATTAGTTGATCCTGCAGAGGCTATGGGTGCAAATAAAGTAAATTCAATTTTAGAATTTATGGCAGATAAGTTAGAGGATTTTGCTGGCATTAAACAAAAATTATTTGCCATTTTGTCAAATTATCCTAGCCAAATCACAACGGTCAAGGCTGCAATTCCTGTTGATTTAATAGGTGGAACAGAAATTGCCAGAAAAATTGCTTTATTGAGTCAAATTGGTCAGGACGACCCAATGAGAGCGGTTACCAATAACAAAGGAATCATGAACGGAGTTGATTCTGTCTTACTGGCAACTGGAAACGATACTCGCGCAGTAGAGGCAGCTTGTGGTGTTTTTGCAAGTAAAAAGGATACCTACATCAGTCTCAGCAAATGGCAACTTGAAAATGAAAATCTTATCGGAAAGCTTAGCATTCCCTTGCCAATTGGAACTGTTGGCGGCTCAATTAATAACAGAAAAGATGTTAAGCAAAACTATCGTATTTTAGGGGAGAAAATTACTGCAGAACAATTGGCTAATATTATTGCTGCCATTGGTTTAGCCAATAATTTAGCAGCATTACTGGCAATTTCTACCAGGGGAATACAAGCAGGACACATGAAACTGCAGGCCAGAAATATTGTTGCAGTTTTAGATGCTACTGCTGCCGAGAAAAAAGTTGTATTCCAAAAAATCATAAATAGCAAAAAATACAGTCAATCTGCAGCTAAGGAATTTTTAAAAGAAATCAGAGAGGAAAATAATGCAAGTCGGAATTGATCAAATTGGTTTTTATACACCAAACAAATACGTTGATATGGTGGATTTGGCAAAAGCTCGAAATGAAGATCCTAATAAATTTTTGATTGGTATTGGTCAAATTAGAATGAGTGTTGCTGATCAGACTCAAGATACAGTATCAATGGGAATTAATGCAACGCTTAGATATTTAGATCAAATTGAACGTAAAAAAGTCGGTTTATTAATCGTTGGAACAGAAAGCAGTGTTGACCAGTCTAAATCAGCTTCGCTTTTCATCAAATCGGCTTTGGAATTACCGGCAAATGTCAGAACTTTTGAAGTAAAAGAAGCTTGCTTTGGCATGACTGCAGGCATCATGATTGCTCGGGATTACGTCCGCCTCCATCCGCACCATAGTGCAATTGTAATTGGCTCTGATATTGCTCGTTATGGAGTTAACACGGGGGGTGAGGTGACACAAGGAGCTGGCAGCATTAGCATGTTGATAAAGGCTGATCCCCAAATTTTGGCTATCAATAATGGACACAGCTCACACAGTGAGGATATTAATGACTTCTGGCGCCCTAATGATTCAGCAGTTGCCGTAGTTGATGGTAAATATTCTAAAAATGTGTATTTAGACTTTTTTAAACACACATTCAAGGATTATCTTAGACAAACCGGAATAAAAACTAGTGATTTCACAGCATTACTTTATCATTTGCCTTTTGTAAAAATGGGCTTTAAAGCAAATGAATGGGCAATTACTGATCTGGATGAAAAGGCAAAAAAACGACTGACAGAGAATTTTACTGCTGCAGCTATTTATGGCAAGGAAGTCGGTAATATTTACACTGCTTCTTTATATTTAAGCCTTTTGAGTTTACTGGAAAATGCTAAATTGCCGGCAAATGCAAAGATTGGTTTATTTTCTTATGGTTCAGGGGCAATGGGTGAGTTTTATTCAGGACAAATTATTGAGGGTTATGAAAAGAATCTACATGCAAATGCAGATCAAACAATGATTAATCGCCGTCAAAAATTAACTATTCCTGAATATGAACAAATTTTTAATCAGGCTTTAGAATTTCCACAAGATAACTTAGAGCTTCAAAGTGATGAAGAAAACGGCAACTGGTATTTTGCCGGAACCAAAAACCGCATTCGTCAATATTTCCAAAAATAGATAAAAAGGCTGCCAAACGGCAGCCTTTTTAGGTTAGCCTAACTCCATTTTGATCAGGTAAAATTTGAATACCATAAACAGCAATTCTCTCTTTTTGATTATAAATAAATATCGGAATACTGCGACCGTGAATATTTTTAACCAAGTTAATCAATTTTTCTTTTGTAAGTGACTTTTTTCCTGGAAAAAGCAAGCATTCACTGCTTGAAATTTTTACTTTTGCCAAAGGAATGGTTTTTTGACCGATAGTTAAATACAAGTTAGTTTGGTTGCTTAGATCATTGGTTAATTGTAATAAATCTGTTAATCTCATTTTTAATATTCCTATACAAATTTAAAATGTTATACTATAAGATATTATTTTAGTGAGGGTGGCTGAACTAATTGAAAAAATTAAAACATAAAAAGCTATGGCTTTCATCAATTATTATTATCTTACTAGTATGTGTATTATTTACAGGAGCAGGTTACTATTTCTTTAAAGTGGCATGTGTACCAGGTAAAAAAAGTTTTTTAAGTTCTTCAAGTAAAGTAATCAAGAAGTCAGATCCTCTTTACCGTGAAAAAATTTGGTTTAAAAAAACTGCTAAACAAAAGTGGTATATTGAATCAGCTGATGAAAAATTCAAATTAGACGCAAATTTTATTCCTTACAAAACTTCCAACAAGACAGCTATTGTTTTACCTGGATATATGGACACGAAAGAAGATATGGGAGAATATGATGCCTTGTTTCATCAATTAGGCTATAATACTTTAACTCCAGATCCGAGAGCTCAGGGAAAGAGCGAAGGAAAATACATTGGGTATGGTTGGCCGGAAAAAGATGACGTAAAAAAATGGGTCTCGTATTTATTGCAAAAATATGGGCAGAACCAACAGGTAGTAATTTATGGCTTAAGTATGGGTGCGGCAACTGCCATGATGACAAGTGGGCTTAAACTTCCTCATCAAGTTAAAGCGTTTGTAGAAGACTGTGGCTATACCAGCGTCAAGGATGAAATTGAGCATGAAGCAGGAGTCTTGTACAATATGCCTGCTTTTCCTCGTTTTCCACTAGTTGAAATTCTAAGTGGCATTAATAAGATAAAAGTTGGCTATTTCATGGGTAATGCCTCTAGTGTTAAACAGTTACATAAAAATCATAGACCAATGCTGTTTATTCATGGCAGCCGTGATAATTTTGTACCAACTAAAATGGTCTATCCTAATTATAATGCTACCAGAGGACCAAAGGAAATATGGGTAGCTCCCGGAGCTAAACATGCCAAGTCATTTTCAAAGCATCCAAAGGAATATAAAAGACGTGTTGCGACATTTTTAGCTAAATATGTGAAGTAAACTATGCATTTTATTTGCTAGCGCTTACATTTGTCTGCTATTATTAAAGTGTGGTTAAGGTTACAAGATTTCTATCTCCATAATATGTTTGTTATCTAATTTTAAAATGACAAGTTTATCGCGAAAATTTGTAAAGTTTTATATATTTGTATATGAGGATTTTATCTCAAGAAATATTCTCAATTGACACCCGATCCACAAAAATAGTTGTCGCTGATTGCGACAACTATTTTACTTTTTATTTATCTTAAAGTAAGTTTAACGACACATTCACATCTAGGTGTTTGGGGTAGCATGTCGACATTTTCAATCAATCTGACATTGTATGCCTCACTTAAAAGAACTAAATCTTGAGCGAGAGTAGATGGGTTACAGGAAATGTAAACAAACGTTTTGGGTTTTACTCTCAACAGGGTTTTGATCAAACTTTTCGCTAGACCAGTTCGGGGCGGATCGACAATCAGCGCATCAATTGGAACGCCATTTTTTACTAGTTCAGGTAAAATCTTTTCTACACTTCCCTGGATATAATTAGCATTTTTGATATGATTTAATTCCACGTTATGATTAGCGTCAGCAACTGCTTCAGGAATAGTTTCAATGCCAATAACCTGCTTGACTTGATCTGATGCCAAAATTCCCAGCGTTCCCACACCACTGTAAGCATCAATCAGCGTTTCATCTGGACTCAAATCTAAAAATTTAAGTGCGAGTGAATACAAAGTAATAGTTTGTACCGGGTTTAACTGAAAAAATGCTCGCGGTGACAAGGCAAACTTTTTGCCTAAAATTTCATCAGTGATTTGATTTTTACCTGCTATTTTAGTGGTTTTGTTGCCCCAGACTTGTGGGTTGCGCCAATCAGTTTCATTTTGATAAACACTAACCACATCCGGAAGCCTTATAATTTCTTTTGCAAGTTGATTAATATTTTTAAGGCTATGTCCTACGATAATTAAAGTTACTTGAATTTCGTGAGTAGCATAGGCTTGACGTACTACAATGGTCTTAAGACCATCAGAGTGCCGAAAAGGATCTGCAATTCTAATGTGCAATTTTTCCACTAAACTTTTAATTTTACGTTCGGTGTCTTGGGTTGCCTCACTTTGAGTTGGCATTTCAGGCAAATCAAACAGTTCGTGTGAGTTAGGTGCAAAAAGCCCTAAACTGGTCTGACCATGAGATTGTTCAATTTGATATTGAGCTTTATTGCGGTAATGCCATTCTTCTGGAGCCGGAATTGTTTTTTTAACTTTATACTTGCTGTAACCGCGTGGATGATATTTTTTAAGAGCTTCAAGAACATTGTCACGTTTGAATTCAAGCTGTTTAGGATAATCTAAATGAGCAAGTTCGAGTCCACCAATTTCTGGATTGACATTAGTGGGGAAAGGTACTCTATCAGGACTTTTTTCCTTAATGCGGACAAGCTCAGCTTCAATATAGCGTGGGTATTCTGTAATAATTTTGGCAACAACTACTTCATTAGGCAGGGCACCGGGAATAAAAATTATTTTTTTGCGGTAATAGCCGATGCCTTCACCATTGATTCCTAGTCTTTTAATTGTAATAATAATATCTTTATCTTTTGGATTATTTTGGTTAAATTTCTTGTACATAATTTTCTTTCTACAATAAAATATTAAATGTTAATAATTTATTGTACTCCCTGGAAAAAGTTTTTAGCAAGAAAGAGCAAAATTTGCTAGCATGGATTTAGGGAGTGGAAAGGTGAGTCACTATGGCAATAATTACTAAAGTCAGTAGCCAAAAAAGACCTGGTCGTTTTAATATCTTTTTAGACGGCAAATATTCTTTTTCGGCTGCTGAACAAACTGTGGCTGAGTTTATGCTCTTAAAAGGGCAGGAGCTTTCTGAAGAACAAATTGTGGAAATTAAACAATTTGATACAGATGCTAAAGCAACTAATATTGCAACTAAATTTTTAAGTTATGAACCCAGAACAGTTTTTGAAGTTCTACAATACCTTAATAAACATGACATTGACAATGAACCTGCACAAGCAGCAGTTAGTCAGCTGACAGAAATGGGTTTTTTAGATGATGCCAAGTACGCTCAATTGATGATTAGACAAGATTTACGTATAGGTACTGATGGACCACTTAGTTTAAGCAATAAGCTTAGACAAAAAGGAATTGATCCTGAAATAATTGACAATGCTTTAGCTGAAGTAGATGACGATAAGTGGCTGGATGCAGGCAAAAGAGTGCTCAAATCAATGAGAAGCAAAGTAGGCAAATTAGCAAAACGTGAGCTGGAACGAAAAATGACGGTGAAATTATTAAGTCATGGCTTCTCCAGTTCTCTGGCCAGCACAATAATTGCTCAAATTGATTTACCACAAAATGATGAAGACCAAACAGAAGCCTTAAAAAAGCAGGGCATAAAAGCATATAAGCGTTTTCGGCGTTTACCAGAAAGCGAAAGACAAATTAAAATACGTAATTATCTCTTCACACATGGATTTGCCAGTAACGAAATTGATGCCTTTCTTGCTGGCGAAATTATTCCTTTAGATGAATTAGCTGAATATTAGGAGAATTTATGAAAAAACTGCAAAAAAAAGTAACATTCGTTGGTCGTCCTTTTCCAGATCAAGTGATGGATGAACAAAAAACTTTTAATCAGGCAAACATGGAAATGGAACAAAATCAAGTTTTCCAAGATTTTATTAGCAAAAACAATTTGAAAAATACTAGGAGCTGTATGGTGGTTTTTGGTCCTGAAAATTTCATGTATTGGTATGGTGTTGTTGCACCAAACAATATTAAAGTTCCTCAAGGTTTAATGAAATTTGTTTTGCCTGAAACTCAAGTAGCAATTGAAGAAAAAACTAATCAAAACATTTCCTTTTTTAGTCAACCATTAAATATGGTAATTTCACAGTTTTTAGCTGCTGTTGCAGATGAAGGCATAAAAATTTACCAAAATCCGGGAGATAGTTTAACTCCTTATATTTTGCAAAACTTGAATTTAGACACAAAAAAACTGACCCAAGAATTATATCTTGAAGACAGTCTTAAAAATTAGTGTTGTTTGGGATCAATTGACAGGTTATCATACTCCACATATGCACCAAGACAAGTTGACAAAAGCATGATCAGCATCACGATACCAACTGATTTGCCTACAATCTGATCTAGTGTTAAAAATTCTCTGACTACAAAAGTGGCAGCAAAGCAAAGAATGAAATCTAAAACTACATTGGCAATTTGCAAAAGGTAGCGTCTTCTGATACTGAAAAAACGTAGCAATTGCTTCAAGAAGCCATCGTTTATTTCAACTGCCAGCAAGTCGACCGGTCTTTGAATCGTTGCCTTAATTGCAAACATAATTAAGGCACCGACTGTTGCACCAATACTAGTGCGAAAAAGATCAGCTGAATGTAAAACCAGAGCATCATAACCAATACCAATAATGGTTAAACTACACAGATAGGGAATTAACAGTAAAAATGTGAAAACAAGTATGACATGACTTTTTTTCATAGTTTGACCTCATTTCTTACGTGCTATTCTAACATATTGTTTGCGTACATGATATAATGTTGGTATTTAATACGTTATTTTAAGAAAGAGAGCAATAAAATGGCTAGCGACCCCGACAAGGGGAATTTATTTGAGCGTTTCAAAAATAAATTTTCCCCTACAAATGATGAAGAAACAAGAGAGCACTTAATTACAGAAATTGAAGATTTACATAAAGACAAGAAAATTAGTGACAATGAATTTTCAATGTTAAATGCAGTTTTGGATTTTCAGGGACGGATGGTACGTGAAGTGATGGTACCCAGAATTGATGCTTTCATGGTTGATTGCCAGGAAAGTTTGCAGGATCATCTAAAAGAAATACTGCGTGAACCATATTCCAGAATACCGGTTTATCAACATGATAAGGACAAAATAGTTGGTATCATTCATATTCGCACAGTTTTGCGTAAAGCTTGGGAGAAGGGCTTTGACAAAATTACTTACGATGATGTAATGAATCCTCCTCTTTTTGCGCCAGAAACAACTGAACTTAGAGAACTACTCGTAGAAATGCAGCAAACTCAGCAGCAATTAGCTATCTTGACAGATGAATATGGTGGAGTTGTCGGAATTGCAACCATTGAGGATATTATTGAGGAGATAGTCGGTAATATTGATGATGAAGTAGATCAAACTGAGGTTTTAGTGCATCAGATTGCACCGAACAAGTTTGTCATTTATGGTAAAATGCCTCTTGATGATTTTAATGAACAATTTGGCACGGATCTTGAAATGGAAGATGTGGATACCATTGCCGGCTATATGATTACCAAATTAGGTATAATTCCTGCAAAAGGCGAAAAACTCTCAGTCAAATTAGACAATGGCATGGTTTTAACTACCAGAAGAATGATGCGTTCAAGACTAATGACAGTTTTATTAACTATACCTGAAGCAAAACCTAAAAAGAAAGAAGAACAAAATACTTAATGAGTAACGAACTGTTAGACAAAGTAAAAAGAAGAAGAACATTTGCTATCATATCGCACCCAGATGCAGGGAAAACTACGATCACGGAGCAAATGCTTCTTTTTGGTGGCGTAATTCGCAGTGCTGGGACAGTTAAAGCACGTAAAAGCGGTCATTATGCTACAAGTGACTGGATGGAAATTGAAAAGCAACGTGGCATTTCAGTTACCAGCTCCGTCATGCAATTTGAATATCAGGGAAAGAGAATTAATATTCTTGATACTCCTGGGCATGAAGACTTTTCTGAAGATACTTATCGTACTTTAATGGCAGTTGACTCAGCAGTCATGGTTATCGATTCTGCTAAAGGTATTGAACCTCAAACTAAAAAATTATTTAAGGTCGTAAAACAAAGGGGGATTCCAATTTTTACCTTCATGAACAAGTTGGATCGTGACGGCAGACCTCCGCTAGATTTGATTGCTGAACTTGAAGATCTGCTGGGCATTGAAGGCGTGGCTATGAATTGGCCAATTGGTTCAGGCCAAACCTTACAGGGATTGTATGATATCGCTAATAACAAAATTGAAATGTATCATAAAGATGGATCTGACCGCTTTTTGTCACTAGATAAAGATGGTAAATTGCCGGACAGTGAACCCTTTAGTCAAAATCCTCAATTTCAAGATACACTAGGAGAAATTGAATTAATTAAAGAAGCCGGTAACCAGTTTGACTTACAAAAGATTGCTAAAGGAGATCAAACTCCGGTATTCTTTGGCTCTGCTTTAACAAATTTTGGTGTTGAAACTTTCCTGCAAAGCTTTGTCCAACTGGCTCCTGCACCTGCAAGTCATACAGTTAATGAAACTGAAGAACTGGCTCCTGATGATTCGGAATTTTCGGGTTTTGTGTTTAAAATTCAGGCTAATATGAATCCTCATCACCGTGATCGCATTGCTTTTGTTCGTATTGGCAGTGGCGAGTTTAAAAAGGGATTGGACGTTACTTTGGCTCGTACAGGTAAACCAATAAGGTTAAATAATGCGACAGAGTTTATGTCCAGCGAAAGAGTACAGGTTTCGGATGCTGTAGCAGGAGATATTGTTGGACTTTATGATACTGGTAATTTTCAGATAGGTGACAGTATCTATGCCGGCAAAGACAAAGTGGTTTACCCACCACTGCCAGAATTCACACCGGAATTATTCGTAAGGGTCACTGCTAAAAACGTTATGAAACAGAAATCATTTCATAAAGGAATGGTACAACTGGTTCAAGAAGGTGCAATTCAGTTATACCAAAATTATCAAACTGATGAGTATATCTTAGGTGCAGTCGGTCAATTGCAATTTGAAGTCTTTAAATTCAGAATGAAAAATGAGTATAATTCTGATGTTGAAATGACTAATATTGGTCATAGAGTAGCCCGTTGGATTGACCCTGAACAGCTGGATCCTGCCATGGCTAATAGTCGAAACCTACTGGTTAAAGATCGCTATGGTCAACCACTATTTTTGTTCGAAAATCAATTTGCTGAACGATTTTTCAAAGATAAGTATCCTGATGTTAAATTAACCGAAAAATTATAACAAAAAAGCTGGTTTTTAAACCAGCTTTTTTTATTTATCGATATGGATTTCAATTACATGTTGGCTTTCATCAATTGTCAACTTATATATAGGATCTTTTTCCTGAATAAGTCGTTTAATGACAAAATCTGTTTCGTCCTTGCGTACACGGCGATTGTGGTTTTCCAAGACAATTCCGATCGCTTTATCACTTTCGGTGTAGATAACGGAAGTATTGCCTAGAGAGTAAACTTTGACGTAATTTACGTTAGTCGTATTTAGTTGACTATGAACTAGGTCCTTATAACTATTGGTTACATCTATTAAATGCATGGATTTCACCCGTTTCTTCTAGTAGCTCTTTTTTATTTTAGTATACAACTAATCTAAACTTTTTTCTTTAGTAAAAAGCATGATTATCATAATTTACAATAACCATGCTTAATAAGAATTGACTTAGTTAGTAATTATCACTGCTGTTTTCTGAATTTACAACATTTTCATTTTCGCTTATGACAATTTTGTTGTCAGAAACATTTGCTAGTAAGTTCTTTGCTGCAGGGTGGTCAAGCTTATAGTCAGCAACTTTATCTTCAATTTCTTCCTGAATAGTTCTGCGCAGAGGTCTTGCTCCCATAGCAGGATTATAGCCTTCTTCAACAAGTTTCTTCTTGGCATCGTCGCTAACAGTAATCTGTAAGCCCTGATTTTTAACCATATTGTTTACATCGTCAAGCATCAAATTAACAATCTTAATCAGATCATCTTTAGTTAATTCATTGAATTCAATTACATCATCTAAACGGTTTAAAAATTCTGGTTTGAAGAATTGACTCATTGAACTTCTGGCAGAATCCGGCTTATCCTTAGAATTTTCTGCTGCGAAACCAACACTGGTATTCTTAATTCCCTGACCAGCATTAGAGGTCATGATAATAATTGTGTCTTTGAATGATACTGTTCTACCTTGAGAATCGGTCAAACGACCGTCATCGAGGATTTGTAAAAATAGATTCATAACAGCTGGGTCAGCCTTTTCAATCTCATCAAGCAATATCAAACTGTATGGGTGTCTTCTAACTCGTTCGGTCAATTGACCGGCTTCTTCATAACCCACATAACCAGGTGCAGACCCGATAAGCTTAGAGACTGAATATGATTCCATATATTCTGACATATCAAAACGAATCAAAGCATTCTCTGAGCCAAACATTTGTCTTGCTAATTGTTTAGCTAGTTCAGTTTTACCGACTCCAGTTGGTCCAACAAATAAGAAAGAGCCTATTGGACGACCAGATTTGTTAAAGCCAATTCTGTTACGCCTAATTGCCCGAGCCAGTTTATCAACAGCCTTGTCTTGGCCAATGACGTGAGCTTTCAGGTTTGGTGCCAGATTTTGCAGCTGGTTTTCTTCCTGCTTTTGCAAATCGCCCACAGGAATGCCAGTTTTTTCTTCAACAATCTTATTCATAATCTTGCTGGTAATAATAGGAGATTTGTCTGGATCGACTTTTTGATCCTTCATCTTATTATATTTTTCAATTTGATCGCGGTAGTATGCAGCTTTTTCATAGTCTTCGTTCTTTAAAGATTCTTGTTTTAATTTTTGTGCTGCATCAATCCGTTCCTTCATTTTATCTTTATCAACGTACGGAATTGTCAGATTCATTCGTGAACCTGCTTCATCAAGCAAATCGATAGCCTTATCAGGTAAAAATCTGTCCTGGATATAACGCTCAGATAATTCAGCAGCAGCTTTTATGGCATCATCAGTAAAATGTACATGATGGTAGTCTTCATAACGCTTTTGGATACCTTTCAAAATCCGAATAGTTTCTGGAACTGACGGCTCTTTAACATCGACGGGCTGAAAGCGTCTTGCTAAAGCAGAATCTTTTTCAATTTCACGATATTCTTTTAATGTAGTAGCACCGACTAGTTGCAGATCACCACGGGCAAGAGCGGGTTTAATAATATTGCCTGCATCCATTCCGCCTTCAGCATTCCCCGCGCCAACAATTTCATGAATTTCATCAATAAATAGTATAATGTCATCATGATTTTCCACTTCTTTAAGAAGTCGCTGCATACGCTGTTCAAATTGGCCACGAATACCTGTACCTTGCACTAAAGAAACTACGTTTAATGATATTATTCTTTTATCTTGTAATTTGGCAGGAACCGAGCCATCAACAATTTGTTGAGCTAAGCCTTCAACCACAGCAGTTTTACCTACTCCGGCTTCACCAATTAAAACTGGGTTATTCTTTGTTCTGCGGTTTAAAATCTCAATGACGCGTGCAATTTCTTTATCACGCCCAATGACTGGGTCAATTTTGCCTTTTCTTGCTAATGCAGTTAGATCTGTACCATATTGATCTAAAAGTGAACGACTACCTCCGGTACCATTATTACCATTGTTAGGTCCACCATTATTCATTCTAGGGTCTCCTGGATTTCCAGCATTGCCATTATAGTTAAACAGGTCGCTGAAATCACCAAAGAAGCCATTATTGTCATTATTCATATTAATATTTCCTTGTTGTTTAAGTTGTTGATAACATTGTCCGCATAAATTAATTTCTCGACTTTGTCCATTAACTTTTGCAAATAAGTGAATGGAAGCTGGTCGTTTTTGACAGTTTTGACAAAGCATTGTATTACCGCCTTTCATATCAGTTTACTAAATTATATAATTAGCACTCGGAATAATCAAGTGCTAAAACTTGGATCTTATTATTTGTAAGTACGGTAAATATGCTAAAATACATGTAGGCAAAATCAAAAATATTGCTGAATTAATATAGGATAAAAGCGGTGGTAAATTTGGATTATCAAAAAATTCTTGAGCAGTTGGCAGATGGTGAACTAGATCATTATGAAGTTGATCCTCAAAACGCTTTTGAATTTCAATCTGCATTAAGGTCTTTTGGTAAGAGGCAAAACATAACGGGAAAGGCTTTGCGGGGTGGTAAAATAATTTATTCGCAGTCTAAGACTGGAGTTTAGTGATGTAAACTGTTACATTTATGTTGTCTAATTCACAAAAAAATGATAGTCTAAGTAAGCGAATAGGTATTTATTACCGTTTTGATTTTTTGAATTAAAAGGAGATATATATAATGGAAAAACGCGATTTTCATGTTGTTGCAGAAACAGGTATTCATGCTCGTCCAGCTACATTGCTAGTACAAGCTGCTTCTAAGTTTGGTTCAGATATCAACTTGGAATACAACGGTAAATCTGTTAACTTGAAGTCAATCATGGGTGTTATGTCACTCGGAGTTGGTAAAAATGCTGATGTTACGATCAGTGCTGATGGTGATGATGAAAAAGACGCAATTAATGCTATTTCTGAAACAATGAAAAAAGAGGGTTTAGCTGAATAATGACCAAGACATTAAAAGGAATTGCTGCAAGTGATGGTATTGCTGTAGCACCAGCCTATCTCTTGGTTGAACCTGATCTTTCATTTTCAAAAACTACAGTTAGCGATGTTGAAAGTGAATTAACACGGTATAAGAAGGCAATTTCAGTATCAACTGCTGAAGTTGAAAAAATCCGTGATAGCGCAAAGAAGAGTTTAGGTGAAGATGAAGCTCAGGTCTTTGAAGCTCATCTGATGATTTTAAACGATCCTGAATTTACTGGTGCCATCGAAAATGAAATCAAAGAGCAAAAAATTAACAGTGAAGCTGCACTTGATGAAACTGCTCAAAAGTTCATTACAATTTTTGAAGGCATGACTGATAATGAATACATGCAGCAACGTGCAGCTGATGTGCGAGACGTTTCTAAGAGAATTATGGCTCATTTATTGGGTAAAGAATTGCCTAATCCAGCATCAATTGATCACGAAGTAATTGTGGTAGCCCATGACTTAACCCCAAGTGACACTGCTCAATTAAACAAGAAGTTTGTTAAAGGTTTTGTAACTGACATTGGTGGTCGGACTGCTCACTCTGCTATTATGGCTCGTTCTCTTGAATTACCAGCCGTTGTTGGTACTGACTCGATCACAAAAGATGTTCAAAATGGTGATACGCTTGCTGTTGACGGTCTAAGCGGTGATGTTATCGTTAAGCCAACGGACAGCGAGATTGCAGACTATAAGCAAAAGAGTGCTGACTTCTTGAAGCAGAAAGCTGAATGGGAAAAGTTAAAGAATGAACCTTCAGTAACTGCAGATGGTAAAAAATTCACAATTGCAGCAAATATTGGTACGCCAAATGATATGCCGGGTGTGAATGACAATGGTGCTGAGGCTGTAGGCCTTTATAGAACTGAGTTCTTGTACATGGATTCAAAAGACTTTCCAACAGAAGATGAACAGTTTGAAGCCTATAAAGAAGTCCTTGAAGGCATGCATGGCAAGCAGGTTATTATTAGAACCATGGATATCGGTGGTGACAAGCACCTTGACTACTGGAACTTGCCAGAAGAAATGAACCCATTTTTGGGAGTGCGTGCAATTAGGCTTTCACTGCAAAATGAAGAAATTTTCCGTACTCAGCTTCGTGCCTTGTTACGTGCATCTGCTTATGGTAAATTAGGTATCATGTTCCCAATGATTGGTACCATTAATGAATTACGTAAAGCTAAAGCAATTTTAAATGAAGAAAAAGACAAGTTAGTTGAAAAGGGAGTTAAGATCGGTTCAGATTTGGAAGTTGGAATGATGATTGAGGTTCCAGCTGCTGCCGTTTTAGCCGACCAACTTGCAAAAGAAGTTGATTTCTTCTCAATTGGTACTAATGATTTAATCCAATATACAATGGCTGCTGATCGTGGTAATGATAACGTTTCTTACCTGTATCAACCAGCAAACCCATCTGTTTTACGTCTGATTAAACATACAATTGATGCAGCTCATGAAAATGGTATTTGGTGTGGCATGTGTGGTGAAGCTGCTGGAGACAGCACCATGTTCCCAATTCTGTTGTCAATGGGCTTAGACGAGTATTCAATGAGTGCTACCTCGATTTTACGAATCAGAAGTTTGATGAAGAAGCTTGACACTAATGACATCAAAGAATTAGCAAATAAAGCTTGCTATGTTTCAGAAACTGCTGAAGAAAACGAAAAATTAGTTAGCGATTTAATGAAAAAAGTAAATAAATAAATATTAATATTCAAAAAGGGTACATTCTTAAAGTTTTTGTATCCTTTTTTAATTTCTTTAATCTTTCTTGGCAAAAAGTTCACAGAATATTCACGTTTTGAACTTAACATAAGAATGTAATTAGTCATCAAAAACACTACTTACAAAAAAGAAGTAGTATGTTATAATAATTTAGAAAACAATTAAAAGGAGCGTGAAATATATGGTCAACTTATATATATCTCCGAGCTGTACATCATGTCGCAAAGCAAAGGCTTGGTTAAAGAAACACGATATTCCGTTTAAGGAAAGGAATATTTTTTCTGAGCCGCTGACAAAAGACGAACTTATGCAAATATTGCGAATGACTGAAAACGGTACGGAAGAAATTATTTCTACGCGTTCAAGAGCCTTTCAACAACTTAAAGTTAATCTTGATGATCTATCAATAGACCAACTGCTTGACTTAGTGGAAAAGAATCCTAGTTTATTAAGACGCCCAATCATTATGGATGATAGACGTTTGCAAGTTGGGTATAATGAAGATGAAATTCGTCGCTTTTTACCAAGAAAAGTACGTCGTCTTGAGCTTGAAGAAATGCAAAAGATAGCTGATTTATAAAATTCAGGTAAGTTTAAAATAAAAGCGTTAGTTTTTAAACTAACGCTTTTATTTTATTAGCAAAGTACGCTACAATAGAACAAAGAATCTGATGGAGGTGAGAACTCATGCAAGTAGATCATATAAACAATAATACGATTCGCGTGAGAATAGGTAAACAAGAGTTAGCTAATCGTGGTCTCAAAGTTTTGGATTTACTAGGTGATAAAAATAAAATCCAGCATTTCTTTTACTCAATTTTGGATGAAATTGATACTGATCACTCTTTTAGTCAGGATGCACCGGTAACTTTTCAAGTGATGCCTAATAATGGTGGACTTGATTTACTAATCACTAAAGTTACAGAAAAAGATCGTAATAATCTTGCTCAATTATTTGATAATGATTTTGCCAACAACGACAATAAAAAAAATAATGATGCTCGCAAATCTTTTCTCGACCTTGAACCTGAAAATGAGGAAGAAGATAAAGAAGATTCAAGTGAGCCAGCAGATTCTTCTCAACCTAAGGTTAAGAAACAGTTTTGGAAATTGCAGAAAAAACAGGCCTACTGCTTTAATGATCTTGATCAGGTAACTGAATTAGCAGACAGTCTTGAAGCAAGTGATTTATCTTCCAGCCTATACTTCGAACGAGGTAAATTTTATTTAGAGCTGATTTTTACTGATCAAGAATATTCAGAAATAAAGCCAGCAGATGCATGGGCAATTGCAAACGAATATGGTATAAAAGTAAAGACAAGTGAAATGGCTCGCGTGCGAACAAATGGTAAATGTTTGTTATCTCATGATGCTTTAGACCGATTACGCCAATATTTTAGTGATATTAAATAAAATAGCAAAATAGCTGAATAAAAAAGGCAGGTAAAACCCTGCCTTTTTGCGTATTTATTCTTAGGTGATAAATATGTACGCAGCATTGTTAAATAATATTTTGGTTTTAGCAATTGAGGAAGCCAAGTTGCCCCAAAGTAACAATAAAATTAAAAAACATTATTTTTGTCCACATTGTGAACGAGAAATGCGATTAGTAAGTAAAGATAAGCGACCCTACTTTAAACATATACCATCTGAAATTAACTTATGCGGGGAAAATAAAGAACATGCTCAAAGTAAAAGAATACTGACTCAAGCATTGAGAGAGGTACATTTTAATGCTCAATCAGAGGTCAGTCTTGCTAATGGACAATTGCGAGCTGATGTATTGGCATCTTCAAATTTAGCCTTTGAAATTCAGTGTGCTCCTCTTAATAAGTCAGAATTTCGACATCGCCATTTTTTATATAAACAAATAGGCATTAAGGATATATGGATAGTTGGTAAGAGGCACTTTTTATTACAAAACTTGAAAAAATCTCAACTCATTTTCTTTCGTAAAAATAATTTTTGGCAAGATTATTATTTAGAGATTGATCCTTTTAAAAAGATTATTCGGTTAAAATATAACGTTTTGCTTGAGCCGCTAACAAATAAAGTTCATTTTCAAGAAGAAAAATTTGGTATCGGTGCAAAAGGTTTAAAAAAATTATGGCATTTTCAGCCATTGTTACAGAAATATCATGTTAATCCTAAACAGCAAAAACAATATTTGCAAATGCAGCTTGCACATAAAAGCTTGAAAGGCATACAAATTGCAAATTTGTTATATAAAAAACGACAAACCATAGATGATTTGCCGCTTTGGGTTTTTAACAATTTTCGTAAAATAAATTCGCCGGATAATGTAAGTAAATATTTAAATCAACCGTAAATGTCGTACAGGGTAATAATTTTTTGGCTCTCTGGCAACACAACCATTATCCTTAAGAAGCTTTATCAGTTTATCATGTGCAAGAATACCTTCTAACATTACACCATTATAATTGCCACTTTCATTAAAAATAATAGTAGTAGGAAAATTGCGGACGTTGAATTTACGCGCAAGATCTTTGTCTTGTTGAATTGAATCATCAACATAGCGGGCAATTTTGCGGCTATTAATGCGACTAAAATCCAAGTCTAAACTTTGCGCAATTTCTCTAGGCAAACTTTCTGAGTATTTATTAAAATCGGTACTCATAACACGCTGTAAAGCTACTAAATAAGCACGTGCTTTCTTGTTGCCATATTCTATCTTGATTGCATTGTAGTGCCGTAAAGCCTGGAAAGAAGCAATTGTATACTTCGGTATATCTTTTATTTTCTGGCCATTATTTTTTCTTCTAATAATGTCCTCTTTTATTACTTTTGAATTTATGATCGGAACAAAATGAAAAGAAGAGTTGATATTAAGTTCATCAATCGCGTCTTTGATTAAAACTTCCGTATCATAACAATAAATACCAACGGGATTAACAAAAAGAAAAATCTCGAACATGATCAGGCTCCTCCAATACTGATTGTTAAGTATAAAATGATTAAATATCTACCCTTTTAAAAAGTTCACTCAATCATATTCTAACACGATGTATGTAAGCGCGTGCAACTTTTGCTTGGTTAGTATTAGTATAATTTTGTGTAAATTTATACTCTTTTTTTAATTCTGCAAGAATCTGCTCGATTAAATCTGGATTATGGTTTTCAATCTCAAGCTCAAAATCTTCGTAGTTATCTGGATAAGTGTTATCATCAAAAGTCAGTTCACAATTTTGTGGTCCATTCGCTAATATACGGTGAGTTTTGCAGAAAGTTTGTAAATGCAGTTTTAACTTCTGTGAAAATTTCTGATCCAAATATTCTCCTACGCTATACTTAAAAATTATAGGCGATCCTTTTGCTACATGCTTAATTAATGCTTTAGCTTCATCTAATTTTAAGGAATCATTAATTTCTATTGCTTCATGAAAATCGTGTTGTATGGGATTCTTATTTGGAACCTTCAGAGTTTGCTCTGCATGGTCACTAAAAAGCCTAATGCGACAGCTTATGTTATATTGTTTTAGCAAACTGTCAGTAGTATCAAAATAATAATTTTCTTGTGTAAAGCTTTGCTTTACTGGAAAATCATGACAAAGTTTTTGGTATATTGCCTTAGGCAAGATGATTTTTGCTTCAATTTCATTATTTTGAGACATTTAATATTACTCCATTCAATTTTGTTTATGAAAGAAATACTTTAATATTCTGTAGCAAAATCTATATTTTTCAAAAGTAGTTTCTAAAAATCAAAAACAAATGTCATTAAATTTTAAAATTTTCTAAATAAGTAAAATAAGTGCTAAAGCTATGATAGTATAGCCTAATTGAAATTAATAAATTTATCATAATATCAAAAGGTTTAATGTGCAAGAAAAAAGACTTTGTAATAAGGCTTTAGGCACCTTTATAGAAAAACAGGGATTATTTTATTAAGGTAAATGACCATATGAAATTGCTATCATATAAATTATGTTAAAATGAATATGCTGTTTGAGAAAGGGTTATTTCTATGAATTATGACTGGGATAATTTTTTATGGCCATATGAAGAGGCTGTGCGAGAATTAAAGGTGAAATTTCGTTCTTTAAGACAAAGTTTCTTGAAAAAGGGAGAACATTCACCTATAGAATTTGTGGTCGGCAGGGTGAAAACTGTTGACTCAATTAAAGAAAAAATGAAAAGACGTGTAATTAGTTTCGACGTTATTGAAACTGATATGCAAGACATAGCGGGAATTAGAATAGTTTGTCAGTTTGTCGATGATATTTATAAGGTGGTAGACTTAATTCATACACGTGCCGACATGGAAGTCATTGAAGAACGTGATTATGTGAAAAATGCCAAACCTTCGGGCTATCGCTCTTATCATATGGTTATTTCATATACTGTTTATTTGCCGACTGGTCCCAAAAAATTACTAGCTGAAATTCAGATTAGAACATTGGCAATGAACTTTTGGGCAACGGTAGAACACACTCTCAATTACAAATATCAGGGTTCTTATCCTAAAGATATTTCTGAAAGACTAAAATCTACTGCAGAAACGGCATATAAGCTTGATGAAGAAATGTCATTAATTAAAGATGAAGTGCAAGAAGCTCAGAAAGTTTTTACCAAAAACAAGGGTAAGGAAAAATAATGAGAATTACAATTGCCCATAACACCAATCAGGAGACACTAAAGGTAGTGGCGCACTTGCGAAAATTGTTAGAAACCAAAGAGGGCGTTGTCTTTGATGCCAAGTATCCAGATGTAGTGATTACGGTCGGTGGAGACGGAACGTTGATAAATGCTTTTCACAGATATGAAAACCAAATCAGTTCAATTCGCTTCATCGGCATCCATACTGGACATTTGGGCTTTTATACTGATTGGCGTGGTCCTGAAGTTGATAAAATGGTGGATGCTTTATTTTTAAGAGAACCTGAGTCTGCCAGCTATCCGCTGTTAGAGGTGGAACTTCTAACTGAAGCTAATGAAAAGAAACACTTTTTAGCTTTAAATGAGTC
The DNA here is from genome assembly GCF_000760615.1 of Lactobacillus sp. wkB10. NCBI lineage: Bacteria > Bacillati > Bacillota > Bacilli > Lactobacillales > Lactobacillaceae > Lactobacillus > Lactobacillus sp. wkB10. The sequence continues at coordinate 138,206 of NZ_JRJB01000001.1, forward strand.
AGCAGTAAAGCGCATTTCACATACGCTTGAAGCTAAAGTTTACATTGATGATCAGTTATTTGAAAATTTCCGCGGAGATGGTTTATGTATTTCAACTCCAACCGGCTCAACAGGTTATAATAAATCGCTTGGTGGTGCCGTAATCCATCCGAGACTTAAAGCCTTACAGATGGCAGAAATAGCTTCTATTAACAATAGTATTTTTAGATCTTTGTCATCACCAATTGTACTCGCTCCCCAGCAGTGTGTTACCATAGTTCCTAAAGCTGATCATTTTGTAATGACCATTGATGGTCGTCGCATTAACATTAGAAATGCTAAAAAGATTAATTACCGTATTTCTAGTAAGGAAATTCATTTTGACAGGTTTGGACATACCCATTTTTGGTCAAGGGTTCAAAGTGCATTTATTGGAGATAACGATGACACTATTTAAAGTTACTGTAGATGAAAAGGCCCCCAAAAAACTGGGGATTTTTTTATTAAAGAATGGTTTTTCAAAAAGAGCTGTCAATAATGCTAAAAATGCGGGTGGCATGATTCTTGTTAATCATAAAAGGCGCTATACAAACTTCATTTTACATGTTGGCGATGAAGTGATTTTCATTCCGGGTCAGGAAAAGCATAATCCATGGCTCACACCTTCCCAAAAACCTATTGAGGTTGTTAAAGAAACTGAAAACTACCTGGTTGTTAATAAGCCTGCAGGGATTTTATCGATTCCTTCCCGCTATGATGATAACGCACTCGTTAACCAAATTTTAGGTTATTTTGAGCGCAAAAAAAGTGTGAATATCAAGCCACATATTGTAACGCGACTTGACCGTGACACTTCTGGTTTGGTTTTAGTTGGTAAAAATGCTATTGCGCATGCACGTTTTAGTCAGCTTAAAAAGGATAAATTTATTAAAAAGTACCATGCAATAGTTCATGGTAATTTTGGTTTAGACGAACTAAAGGGCATCATAGATCAGCCAATTGGACGAAAAGGAACTTCGATTGTACGTAGTATTGAACCCACTGGCAAGAAAGCAAAAACGGCATATAAAGTGATTGCACAAAAAGAAAATGCCAGTATAGTAGAACTACGCCTTTATACCGGGAGAACTCACCAGATTCGTTTGCACATGCAATATCTTGGTCATCCTTTATATGGAGATCCATTATATGGGCAAAAAGATAATTTCAAACGACAAGCATTAAATTGCTTTTACTTAGAATTTCCTGATCCGTTCAGTAAAGAAAGGCAAGTTAGTATTGAGATCCCTGATCCAATTGATATGCAAGAATTATGGCAGAATATTCCGAAATAGTTTTAGCACATGTAATAAAAAAGAGTTGTCATTATTTTAGACAACTCTTTATTTGTTTTGGAAAAATTATTCGCTAAAAAGCACGCGGGTTCCTTCTGGAACAAAAATATTCTTTTGCACAGGAGTCAAACAGCCATTTTCCGCATCCCTGGTATATAAAGTAGCATTATCAGAATTTTGATTAGTTGCTACTACATATTTTTCGTCTTTATCCCAGTTAAAATCTCGCGGAAATTCGCCAAAGGTTGAGATTCTTTGACGCAACTGTAAAGTGTGATCATCGTTGACTGCAAAAACAGTAATAGTATCGTGACCACGATTGGAAGCATAAATAAATTTACCATCTTTACTAATTTTAATAGCAGCCGCTCCATTGTGGTCGGAATAATCATCAGGAATAGTTGAATAAGTGGCAATACTCTTAAATTGCCAATTAACCTCATCAAACTTGACTAAATTAATTTTGCTTGAAAGTTCACCAACAACATAAAAATAATTGCCATCAGGACTGAAAACAATGTGGCGACTGCCAAAGCCTGGCTCGTTTTGATATTTAGCTAAATGATGCAGCTTATCATTTTTAAAGCTATAAAAATCAACACAGTCATTTCCTAAGTCGCAACTTACAAGATTTCCTTGTGGTGTTTGATCAAAAAAATGCGGATGGGGACCATCAGCTTGTTCAGGACAAGGCCCCAGGCTATCTGCAGTGTGAGTCACTGAATCCAAAAAAGTTAACTTGCCATCATCATCAAATGAGAATACAGCTAAAACTGCTGTATGGTAATTGGCAGTATAAAGCAATTTCTTTTTCTGGTTAATGCCAATGTAGGCAGGTGACGAACCGGGAGTTAAGTATGAATCTTTTTCCTGATACTTACCATCAACGAGTTCAAATGAGCTGATGCCACCCTTATCGCCAGCGTTATTAATAGTAAAAATAAGCTTGCCTTCTTGAACAAAATAGGTTGGACCTCCAACTTTTATTACTTCTTTAGCTGGTCCCATTTGCATTTCCAATCCATTTTCAGCAAGTGTGAGTGGTAATTCATAGATTCCCGTTGATTTTTTTTTGGTATATCCTCCAATTAATAATTTCATGCTTGAAAAGCCTCCAATTTCATTTATAATTGTCTCAATAATTAGTATAGCATGACACGCAATTGTAAAAATATTGAGTGACTTTAACATTTCAAAAAGTGTTAAAGTATGGTGTCGGCTTTATTTATTAATTTTAAATTGAAAGTTTTGAAATAAGAGGTATGTTGGGAATGGAAGAAAATAAAATTCGAGAGCTTTATGCTAAGAATGATATTTCTGAAGTTTATACTAATCTTCACTCATCTTCTGCAGGCTTAACTTCTGCAGAGGCAACCGCAAGATTGGCTAAATATGGTCGTAATGAAATTAAAAAGTCTGAGGAAGAGTCTGAATGGAAGACTTTTTTTAAGAACTTTATTAGTATGATGGCAATCTTGTTGTGGATTTCCGGAGCTGTTGCGATGTTCAGCGGTACCATTGAATTGGGAATTGCCATTTGGATGGTCAACATTATTAATGGTTTGTTTAGTTTTTGGCAGGAAAGGGCAGCTAAAAGAGCAACAGATGCTTTAAATAATATGTTGCCAACTTATGTTCAGGCAATTCGTGATGGTAAAAAAACGCAGATTGATGCCAAAGAATTGGTTCCCGGAGATGTTTTTATTCTTCAAGCAGGTAATGCTATTCCAGCAGACGCCAGACTAATTACTGCCAGCTCAATGCAAGTTGATCAAAGTGCTCTAAATGGTGAATCTGTACCTGAATCAAAAACTACGGATTACGCACCGGGCGAAGGCAGCTACGCAGAAGCTAATTTGGTTTATTCAGGAACAACAGTTGGCTCAGGTACAGCTCGTGCAATAGCATTTGCTACGGGAATGAATACTGAATTTGGCAAAATAGCGCAGTTAACACAAAAGCAAAATAAGGTCGATAGTCCACTAACCCAAGAATTAAACCGCCTAACGAAACAATTATCAATTATTGCTGTTTCGATAGGTATTTTGTTCCTAATTGCAGCAATTTTCTTTGTTAAATATCCGTTTGCTAAAGCCTTTATTTTTGCTTTAGGGATGATTGTAGCTTTTATCCCAGAAGGATTATTGCCTACTGTAACTCTTAGCTTAGCTCAGGGTGTTAAACGCATGGCCAAAAAACATGCACTGGTTAAGGAATTAAATTCTGTTGAAACACTTGGAGAAACTACAGTTATTTGTTCAGACAAAACGGGTACCTTAACCCAGAATCAAATGACTATTCATTACATTTGGACTCCTCAAAATGAATATAAAGTTACTGGCAATGGTTATGTCAATAATGGGCAGATTGAATTAAACAATAAGCAGTTGTGGTATGAAGAAAATCCCGACTTGCATAAGTTGGTTCAAATAGCATCTTTGGACAACGATACTGCTGTTCAACCCAGCAAGGTCAAAGGAGGAAAACCCAAAATTTTGGGGACGCCAACTGAAGCCTGTTTAATTATTATGGCCGAAAAAGCAGGATTTGATCGTCAAAAAGTTTTGGTTAAGTATCCGCGATTAAGAGAACTGCCTTTTGACTCTAATAGAAAGCGTATGTCAACTATTCATCGCTGGAATGATCACCAATATATCATTTTTACTAAGGGTTCTTTTAGCGATGTGATTAAGCAGTGTGACCAAATTCAAGTCGATGGCAAAGTTCGGGCTCTGACTGACGATGATAAGAAACGAGCCGAAAAACACAATGCCGACTATGCTGCTAAAGGACTTCGCAGTATGGCTATGGCCTATCGAATTGTGGAAAAAGAAAATACTGATGTTACTAAGTTAACCATTGAATCAGCTGAGGAGCACTTAATATTTGTTGGTTTGACTACAATGAGTGATCCACCTCGTCCTGAAATATATAATGCCGTTAGGCGTTGTCACCAGGCAAAAATTAAAATTATTATGGTTACTGGGGATTCCAAGTTGACAGCAAAATCTGTTGCAGTTCAAATTGGTTTGACCTCTGACAAGGCTCGAGTCATATCTGGTGATGAACTAGAGACCATGAGCAATGAAGATTTACGAGAAGCTTTGAAAGGAGAAGTGATTTTTGCTAGAGTAGCTCCTGAACAAAAATATAAGGTCGTTAAAACTTTACAGGAAAATGGTGAAATTGTAGCTTCTACTGGTGACGGAGTTAACGATGCACCTGCTTTGAAGCAGGCAGATATTGGTATAGCAATGGGCTTGACTGGTACGGATGTAGCTAAAGATGCAGCCAATATTATCTTGACTGATGATAATTTTGCGTCTATTGTGGCCGCAATTGAAGAAGGCCGTGCCGTCTACAGCAATATCCGTAAGTTTTTAACTTATATTTTGACTTCAAATGTACCGGAGGCCTTTCCATCGATATTATTCCTATTTTCTGGAGGCATGATTCCTTTGCCAATGACTGTAATGCAGATTTTAACAGTCGACTTGGGAACGGATATGCTACCGGCATTAGGACTGGGCGGAGAAGCTGTTGATCCTGATGTCATGAAACAAGCTCCACGAAAACGTAATGAGCACTTGCTTAACAGAAGCGTAATTATTAAAGCATTTTTGTGGTATGGTTTGATTTCCAGTGCCATATCAATTGGTGCATATTTCTTTGTGAATTTCCAAAACGGCTGGCCTCATGTGCCATTAGCTGCTGATGGTCCAGTTTATATGCGTGCAACTACAATGGTTTTGGGAGCAATCATTTTTACGCAGATCGCAAACGTACTGAATTGCAGAACAAACAAAGTTTCTCTGTTTAAGAAAGGTATATTCAGCAATCGTAATATCTGGTACGGAATTATATTCGAAATCCTTCTGTTTTTGGCTTTAACTGTTACTCCCGGCTTGCAGCAATTATTCAATACGACAAGGTTATTACCGGTTGACTGGTTATTCTTATTCTGTCTGCCAATACCGTTAGTTATTATAGATGAAATTAAAAAATGGCTTCTTTATCATAAAAAATAAAGAAGTAACAAAGAAAACCGCTTATATATTAGTTAAGCGGTTTTTGTTATGCTAAAATTAAAGCTTAAGGAGAGCAAATTATGAAATGGACAGCAACTATTACAAAAATTGGTAAACAAGCTATTGAGCCTAAGGGTAATATGGTGATTTTATTTGGTGAAAATGTCACTCCCGAATTAGTCGATGTTTCGGTAATTCAAAAATTTAATGCCCAAACCCCTGTCAGTAGTTTTATTATGAAAAAAGGCGACACAATTACAATCGATGGTCAGACCTATATTGCTGACTTTGTCGGTTCCATGGTTACCAGCGATATGAGAGCTTTAGGTCATGTAACGCTGTTTTTTAACCAGAAAAAGTCAAAAAATCCTCTTGCTAACGGTGTGTATTTCACTATAGAGGATAAACAGACAATGCCTGAATTTAATATTGGTGATGACATAGTATATGAGCACATTTGATTAGGATGATTTGATGGACTACGAGAAAAAGCATAAAAAAAGAACCATATTTCAAAAATGGTTTTTGAATAATCGGTTTAGTATTGCACTACTAAACATTTTGTTGTTCTTCCTTGTGATTTGGTTGTTCAACAAAATATCATTTGTTTTAAATCCCGCTAAGGTCTTTGTAAGTGCGATTCTTCCTCCGTTAATGCTGGCTTTGATTCAGTTTTATATTATGAATCCGCTAGTAGATATTTTAGAGAGAAAGTTCAAAGTACCAAGGATTGTTACTATTCTTGGATTATTTGTTTTAGTAGCAGTTTTGCTCGTTTGGATAGTTAATACTTTATTGCCAATTGTTCAAAGTCAAATTAACTCATTAATTACTCATTGGCCTCATATCTGGAAGGATGCTACAAATGCGGTACAGGATTGGCTGAGTAATCCGCAACTTCACAGTGTTAAGGGTAATATTAATGATGCTATCAATAGGGCGCAAGATATGCTCTTTAAGTCAGGTCATGAGGCCGTCAATGCAGCGCTTAGCAATATTTCTTCAGCAATTAGTGTTGTTACTATTATAGTTATGACTTTACTTACCGCACCCTTTATTCTGTTTTTTATGTTAAAAGATGCTCACAATTTACGCCCTTACTTAATGCAATTTGCACCGAAGCGTTGGCAGAAAAGTTTTGGTGAACTTCTTTACGATATTAATACTGCACTAGCATCTTATATTAGGGGACAACTTACTGTTGCTTTTTGGGTCGGAATCATGTTTGCCATTGGCTACAGTATCATTGGACTTCCGTATGGCATTGCCCTTGCTGTTTTAAGCGGTATTCTTAACCTTATTCCATATTTTGGTACTTTTATTTCATTTATACCTGTAATCGTGATTGCTATTATGCTTTCTGTACCAATGGTAATTAAAGTTTTGGTTGTTTTTGCAATCGAACAGACCATTGAGTCAAGGGTTATTAGTCCTTTGGTAATGGGAAACAAGATGGAGATGCACCCGGTAACCACTATTTTGTTATTGATAGGCTCAAGTTCTGTTTGGGGACTTTGGGGCGTCATTTTTGGTATTCCAATTTATGCTATTTTAAAAATTATTATTTTGCGTGTTTATAACTATTATCGTAATGTTTCTCAAGTATTCAAAGAAGATGAAGATGATGAAGATTTCGAAGATGCCACTGGACATCAGAATAATTTGATCACTGAATCAGAAGAAAAAGCGCCAAAAAAATAATTCTTATTATTAAAAATTTAAAAATTTAGTGAAGGAGAAACAGATTGACTAATCACGTAGTGTTATATGAGCCACTAATGCCAGCTAATACTGGTAATATTGCTCGAACTTGTGCCGGGACTAATACAGTTCTTGATTTGATTGAGCCATTAGGTTTTCAAATCGATAACAAAAAAATGAAACGAGCAGGCTTGGATTATTGGGATAAGGTTGATGTTCGGGTACATGAAGATCTTAATGCATTCCTAGGTCAACTCGGTCCCCAAGACGAAATGTATCTTATTTCTAAATTTTCTTCAAAAAATTATGCGGAAATAGATTATACAGATTCTGCGAAAAATTATTACTTTGTGTTTGGCAAAGAAACTACTGGTTTACCAGAAACATTTATGCGAGAATATTACGAACGCAATTTAAGAATACCAATGTCGGATAATATTCGTTGTTATAATTTGGCTAACTCAGTGGCGATAGTTTTACTTGAAGCATTGCGTCAGCAAGGTTTTCCTAATTTAGAAACTACACATCATTATGAAAATGATAAATTAAAAGATAACTACAATCGCCCTGAGAGGTATGAAAGAAATTTAGGAGGAAAATAAGATGGAATTTGAAAAAGAAACTCCTGTTATTGTCAAAAACTTTCATTATGATATTAATGAAGACCAGGAAGTTAAAGATCAGGTAAATTTTGGCTTAAAAAAGGTCGAAAAACAAAATGATGATGGTTCAACTGATGCTGGTTCTGACGGCAATTATTTTGATGTGACTGTTATTTTTGACGTGGCGCCAGCGCCGGGTGATTTTTCGGTTAGCGGAATGATTAGTCAGATCGTTAAAATCAAAGATTATTTTGGTGATGGCAGCGACCTTGAAAAGACAGATTATAAGTTGCTTAGTCGGCCATTAGTTGAATATATTGAAACTCTTACTTATGAAGTTACTCAAATTACTTTGGATGAACCAGTTAATTTGAACTTCCAAGCAAATTTTTAATTGTTGATTAGGTAGTATTATGCCTAAAAAGAAGAGGAGAAAAACCACCAAGTCTCATAAGAAAAATCAGAATACTGGAATTACTTGGGCAATTTTTGGCCTTGTACAAATTATTATTTCAGTTTTGGCATTTGTTAAATTTGGAATTCTTGGTAAACAAGTTGCGAATGTTTTTCGTTTCTTTTTTGGAGATTCCTATTTATTAGCTGCTGGAATTTGTATTATTTTTGGCCTGGTTATGCTGATTTACAACAAGCCAATGCACTTTAAATTTAAGCGCAGTTGTGGTCTGTTTTTTGCAATACTCGGATTTTTATTAATTCAGAGCAGCGTTTATTTTGAAAGTGAATTTGTAAATAATGCGTTTATGAATGCTTTCTGGCATGAAATATCAGCTGAATTTGGCCGAATGGCTGTTACCAAACATGTTGGTGGAGGAGTAATTGGTGCATTATGCTACCAAATATTTTATCCCTTGCTAGGTCATATAGGATTGCGAGTAATTGCAATTCTACTAATTCCGTGTGGTATTTTGATGTTCTTTGATGTAAAGTTTGCAACTATAATTAAAAAATTTCAGACGGTTAGTCAGCTTTTTATTGCTAAAAATAAGGCAGCTGGCACGAAAATAAAAGATAAATATGGTTCATTCAGAGAAAAACAACAACAGAAGAACTTGAATGAACAATCTCAAAATTTACAGGAGACATCGGATTCTCAAAATATGGTTTTTCCTGATGTTGATGATTTTGCTGTTAATGACAAGTCGTCTGAAGAATTTGCAGACACTACAGATGTAGACAATTCTGTTTCGCATGAATCTGAATTTGGTGATATGCCAGAACATTCTCCAGTTGAGCCACAAATTCAGGTGGCCAGTCAAAATAATAATCAAAAAGAGAGCAAAACTGACAATACCAGTGGCAATTTACCTAAATCACATTCTTTTGTTGAAGAAGATAAGAAAATTAAGCAAGAATTGGAATCTGTTGATCATGGTGAACTTAAACAAGATCAGAAAGTTAGTCCAAATTATCAAAAACCTCCTTTAACCTTGCTTGATAGCATTAAGAATGTTGATCAAAGTACCGATAAGGCTCTTATTCGCAAAAATACGCAAACTTTACAGTCTACTTTTAAAAGTTTTGGCGTCAAAGTTATCATAAAAAAAGCAATTTTGGGTCCTACAATTACACGATATGAAGTACAGCCTGCTGTTGGAGTTAAAGTTAGCAGGATTGTTAATTTAGCAGATGATTTGGCTCTTGCCCTGGCAGCAAAAGATATAAGAATAGAAGCACCTATACCCGGCAAGCCATATATCGGTATAGAGGTGCCTAATAAAAACACTTCGGTCGTTGCTTTTAAAGATGTAATGCAGAGTCAAGATAACAAAGCTAAGAAAGATCCTATGCAAGTGCCTTTGGGCAAGGATGTTAGCGGACAAACGATTTCAGCTGACTTAACTAAGATGCCCCACCTTCTCATTGCTGGTTCAACAGGTTCCGGAAAGTCTGTTGCAATCAATACCATTTTAACGAGTATATTAATGAAGGCACTGCCGGATCAAGTTAAGTTGATTTTAATTGATCCTAAAATGGTTGAACTTTCTGTTTATAATGGTGTTCCACATTTGTTGATACCGGTAGTTACAGATGCTAAGTTAGCTGCGAATGCTTTAGGCAAAGCTGTTAAGGAAATGGAACGGCGCTATAAACTATTTGCTGCAAGTGGTGTCCGTAATGTGGGTGAGTTTAATGATAAGATTCGACTCAATAATCAAGATAAATCTAAGCCTGCAATGAAACCATTACCATATATTTTGGTAGTAGTCGATGAACTTAGTGATCTGATGATGGTTGGTGGCCGCGATGTTGAAGGTGCAATTGTTCGTTTAGGGCAAATGGCGCGCGCTGCGGGAATTCACATGATCTTGGCTACTCAACGACCGAGTGTTGATGTCATTACCGGTTTAATTAAGGCAAACGTACCATCTCGAATTTCTTTTGCTGTTTCAAGTGGTATTGATTCAAGAACAATTTTAGACCAAACTGGAGCTGAAAAGTTGCTCGGCAGAGGAGACATGTTATACATGCCGGTAGGAGCCTCCAAACCTGAACGAATTCAAGGTGCTTATGTTTCTTCAAGTGAGGTTGAGAAGATAATTTCTTGGGTAAAGAAACAACAAAAGCCTGAATATGATAAAGGGATGATTCCGCAAAAAGGTCAAGAAAATTCAGAAAAACAAGATGACGAACCAGAGGATGAATTTTATGATCAGGCTGTTGAACTGGTAAGACAGCAACAAACAGCAAGTGTATCACTTTTACAAAGAAGATTTCGTATAGGCTATAATCGTGCTGCCAGAATAGTTGATGCGATGGAAGAGAAGGGTATTGTGGGTCCATCCGAAGGATCAAAGCCTCGTCAAGTTTTGTTACCACCTAAAAAAGATGAGGTCAAGACCTAATTTTTAAGAAAGTTTATCATGTCGTTTTATTAGTTCAAATTTGCAAAAAAATAATGTTAAAATAAAATTGAATATGAATACATAACTGAATTTATCTTTAAAGAACTAGTTTAGCTATATGGTCATCTTCATACTAAAATAAAATAAAAGGAATGTTTTAATTGCAGCGAGCACTTGTATTTGGTGCAACAGGTGGCATTGGTCAAGCTATTTGTGCTGACTTAGCCAGTGCCGGTTGGTCTCTTTATGTTCATTGCAGTCAAAATTGGCAAAAGGCCTATACTATGGCTGAAGGAATGAGTCAGAAATATCCCGGTCAGGACTTTATCCCTATAAAGTTAGATTTTTTGGCTAAAAATGACGAATTAAAAGGATTTGTTAGTGAGCTTTTGCCAGTGAACGCAGTGGTATTTGCCCAAGGAGTTACAGATTATAATTTTGTTAGCAGTCAAAATATGACAAAAATTGATGAAGTTTTGCATATAAATTTGATTACTCCTATTAAATTAACAGGCTTGTTAGAACCTCATTTGATAAAAAATGATTATAGTCGTATTGTTTATTTAGGTTCGGTTTATGGTGGTACAGGCAGTGCTATGGAAGCTGTCTACAGTTCTTCAAAATCCGGACTTGAGCGCTTCGCACAAGCATATTCTCGTGAAGTGGCTTCTGCCAATCTCACAGTGAATGTTTTAGCACCAGGCGCGGTCAACACATCAATGAATTCAATATTAGCACCAGAAGCAATGGAGGAAGTTAGGGGCGAAATACCTGTTGGACGTTTAGCAGAGGGCAAAGACATCTCCTACTGGGTTAAAACGCTGCTGGACGTTAATTCTGGATATTTAACTGGTCAGACCATTTATGTAAGTGGCGGCTGGCTCATTTAAATATAAAATAGTATATAGTATATGTTATACTCAAAGAGTAAATTTAGGATTTAAAGAGGTAACTATGGCAGATATCGGAGATAAATTACGCAGTGCCAGAGAGGCTAAGGGACTTTCAATTGAAGATATTGAAAAAGCAACCAAAATTCAAGGCAGATATCTGACGGCGATTGAGCAAAATGATTTTGATAAGCTTCCGGGTGATTTTTATGTAAGAGCATTTATCAGACAGTATGCTCAAATAGTCGGTTTGGATGGTAAAAAGCTGCTAAGTGAATATCACGAGGATATACCAAAGGCTGAGCCTGAAGAATTTGTTGAAGATTCGATTGACAATAAAAGTGAAGAAGTCAGCAAAACAACTAATAATAAGAAAAAGATATGGCAAGATTACCTTCCACGAATTATTGTTGGCCTAGGAATAGTCGTTGTTATTTTGGTATGCTATGTTGTTTATGCTCATTTCTCTTCTAACCGCAATGAAAATAATAATACAGCGGGTGATGTATCAGTTTCTTCAGATAATGATAAACGTCGTCAAAAGATCAAGAAGCCTAAAAAGAAGAGCGTAAAAATTAAAGAATTAGCTACAAATCAGTTCCAAATTACTGGTCTAAAAAATAATCGCAATTTGGTTGTGCGAGCTGGTGATCAGGCTACTACGGTTTCTATTGCTATGAACGGCGTTAACCAAAGTGGTCAGACTTTAACTGCTGGTCAAAAGCACACATTGAGGATTCCTGAAACTGCTCAAACTGTCGTTGTTACTTTCAGTAATGCTGTCGGGACTTCAGTTACAATTGGTGGTAAAAAAGTTCCATACACTGCTCAGAATTCGAATCTTTCTTTGACCTTTTATATTGGTAAACGTAACAGTAATCAAAGTAATCAAACTCAAACTGACCAGAACAATTCTGGAACTACGACCAATAATTCAGGACATAGTAATTCAAATCATCAAAACCAGAGCCATAATCAAACTGGCAGTCACAGCACTAATAATGGTACTAGTGGCAACAATAATTCTAGTTCATCCAATAGCCAAGAAAGTAATCAAAATAATAACCAGAGTAACCAGAATAATAATCAGTCAGGTCATGATAGCAATCAGTCAAATAATAATGAACACAGTAGTGAATCTGGTCATTCTGGAGGCACTTCTTCCGGTGGGAATGATAGTAATGAAAGATAGTTATTTTGGGAGGAAAAGTTAAGAATGAATTTGCCTAATAAGTTAACGGTTTTTAGAATATTATTGATACCAGTTTTTATGTTAATTGTCATTTTTGGTGGCAATGCTAGTGTTAAGGTTGCAGGAACAACTGTTTATTGGAAATTAGTCATTGCAGCTATTGTTTTTGCAGTGGCATCTGCAACGGATTGGTTTGATGGGCACATAGCCAGATCACGCAACCTTGTTACCAATTTTGGTAAATTTGCGGATCCGCTGGCAGATAAAATGCTTACTATGACTGCTTTTATTATGTTGATTTCGTTAAATCTGGCTCCTGCCTGGATTATCGCTATTATAGTTTGCCGTGAATTAGCAGTAACAGGTTTGCGCTTAATATTGGCAGAAAACAAGGGTCAAGTTATGGCTGCAGCAATGCCTGGCAAGATTAAAACAACTTGTCAAATGCTCTCAATTATTTTCCTGTTAATCGGAAACTTCTATCACATAGGAACAATTTTGCTATACATTGCATTAATCTTTACAATTTATTCTGGTTGGGATTATTTCCACAGTTCATGGGATGTTTTCGAAGGTTCAATGTAAATTAATGAAAAGTTAATATAGAAAAAAAGCATTACTTTTAGTAGTGTTTTTTTGTGCATTATTTTTAATATAAACTGCTGTTGAAAAGACAGATTGTTGATTAAGTTACATTTACTTGTTAGGATTAAATTAAGGGAATATTGGAAAAGGAGGAAATTTTATGGTAGAAAAAGTACCAGCAGTTGAATTTCGGGATGTTTCAAAAATATATCCTAAGATGAAAAATGCAGCTGTTAAACATATTAGTTTTAAAATAGAAAAAGGTGATTTTTGCTGCCTGATTGGCACCTCCGGTTCAGGAAAGACAACTATAATGCGTATGATAAATCGCATGAACAGTGTAACTAAAGGTGAAGTACTTGTTAACGGCAAGAATGTTAAAAGTTTCAATCCTGTCAATTTAAGGCGTCATATCGGTTACGTTATTCAGAATAACGGTTTAATGCCTCATATGACCATCAGAGAAAATATAATTTTAGTACCAAAATTATTAAAGTGGCCTAAAGAAAAGTTGGCTGGAGAAGCACAAAAGCTTATTAAAATGGCTGAGTTGCCTGAGTCATATTTAGACAGATACCCAACAGAGCTATCTGGTGGTCAGCAACAAAGAATAGGTGTCGTACGTGCGCTTGCGGCAAATCAAAACTTGATATTAATGGATGAACCATTTGGCGCGCTCGATCCAATAACTCGTGAAAGCTTGCAGAACTTGGTTCAAAACTTACAAGTGCGCTTAGGCAAAACAATAGTTTTCGTCACACATGATATGGACGAAGCGTTAAAGCTTGCAACTAAAGTAGTTGTTTTACATGATGGCCAGTTAATTCAAGTAGGAACACCGGATCAGATTTTACATCAACCTGCAAATGACTACGTTAAGAGCTTGATTGGTGAGGAGCGCTTGTCAGAAGCAAAATATGAAACTGTAAAAGTTAAAAATGTGATGCTGACTAATCCAACAAAAATTGATTTAGGTGCTTCACTCACTGATGCTTTAACTATGATGAAGGAGCATCGAGTTGATACGCTTTTAGTAGTTGATAATGGAGACCATCTTAAAGGTTACATTTCAATTGATGATTTGCAACGCAATTACCCTAAAGCAAGTAGCGTCAGCGATATATTGATTACAAAACTAGGGACTGTCGGTCCTGAGGAATATCTACGTGATAATTTTAGTCGGATTATGAGTCGTAATAAGAGTTACATACCAGTAACAGATTCAGATAAAAAATTAGTTGGAATCGTCACTCGAGCTAGTTTGGTAAATGTTGTTTATGAAAAAATATGGGGCGATAAAAGTCACCTGCAAGGTTCTTCAGAAAAAGAGGCGAAATAATAATGTCAGCCTTTTTTGCACAACACGGTTCAGAGTTATTAGTAAAAACTTGGCAACAAATATATATTTCTGCTATTTCTTTAGGACTGGGAATACTAGTTGCAGTTCCACTGAGCGTTATATTAATGAAATTTAAGCGAATTGCTAAAGTGGTAATAGCAATAGCCAGTATGTTACAAACTATACCAGCTTTGGCGCTTCTAGCAATTATGATACCATTTTTTGGTGTTGGTAAAGTACCAGCAATTATAGCTCTTTTTCTTTATAGTTTAATGCCAATTTTACGTAACACATACGTAGGACTAACTGATGTAAATCAAGATACAATTGATTCTGCACGCGGGTTAGGCATGACTAATATGCAGCTTATTTTAAAAGTTGATATTCCTTTAGCCATGCCTGTAATTATGGCAGGAATTAGACTTTCTGCTATTTATGTAATTGCCTGGGCAACTCTGGCTTCGTATATCGGAGCTGGCGGCTTAGGAGACTTTATTTTTAACGGGCTTAGTCTCTACCAAACGGATCTCATTTTTGGAGGAACAATTCCTGTAATCATTTTGGCTCTTCTTACAGATTACCTATTGGGCAAGCTGGAACGTAAGCTGACTCCAAAAGGAATATAAGGAGGCGTTCATCGTGAAAAAGTATTTTAAAAAAATATTGTTAATGATAACAGCCTTGCTCGTAATGCTTACTACTAGTGCTTGTGGTCTACCGGGACTTTCTGATAGTCAGGGCAGTGAAAAAAACATTAGAATTACGGCACTAACAACGACTGAATCTCAAATTATGGCTAATATTGTTGCTCAATTAATTGAGCACGAAACTTCATACAAGACATCCATTGTTAATAATTTGGGATCTGCACCTATGCAACACCAGGCATTGTATCGTCATGATGCTGATATACAAGCAGCCGCGTATGATGGTGGCGAGTTAACAGCAAATTTGCTCTTACCTGCAATTAAAGATTCCAAGAAGGCAAATGATACAGTTCGCAGAGAAGTAAAAAAGAGATGGGACCAAACTTATTTGCATACCTATGGTTTTGCTAATAATTATGCCTTTATGGTTAGAGCAAAAGATCAAAAGAAATATCATCTTTATAAAATTTCAGATTTAAAGAAAGTTAAAGACAAATTTTCTTTTGGTGTAGCATCGGAGTGGGTTAATGCCCCAGGAGTAGGTTATCCGGCTTTTCAAACAGCATATGGAATGACTTTTTCTAAAGCCCATCCTATGAACATAGGTTTAGTATATTCTGCTTTGAATAGTGGAAAAATGGATGTCATTTTGGGCTATTCAACAGATGGTCGAATTGACAGCTATAATTTACATCTTCTCAAAGATGATAAGCATTTCTTTCCACCATATAATTGTGGGATGTTAATCAATAATTATTTGTTGCGCGAGCATCCTGAATTAAAGCCAATACTGAAACGGTTAGTTGGCAATGTGAGTGTTCATGATATTCGTAAAATGAATTTTCAAGTTGATGATAAGCTGCTTGAGCCGGCTATTGTTGCACATCAATTTTTAGTAAAGCATAATTACTTTAGGGGGGAGAAATAATGTCTCATTTATCATTGTGGCAGCAGTTTATTTATTATTATGCCCATAATGGCAGTTACGTATTGGAACAATTTAATCGTACTTTTCTCATTTCAATATATGGGGTATTATTTGCTGCAATTATAGGAATTCCAGTAGGAATTTTTATCTCCCGCAATGGTCATTTAGGTGACTTTGTTGTTGAAATTGCCAACTTTATTCAAACTATTCCATCTTTGGCTCTGTTGTCCATTGTAATGATTGGTCTGGGTTTAGGTGTTATGACTGTTATTGTAACTGTTACACTTTATTCACTTTTACCTATTATAAAAAATACATATACTGGTATGAGTAATGTTAATAAAAATGTTATTGATTCTGGTAAAGGTATGGGTATGACAAAGTTTCAGCTGCTTTACATGGTTCGTCTGCCTTTATCGATGTCAGTTATTATAGCAGGTTTAAAAAACGCTTTAGTAATAGCTATTGGTATTACATCAATTGGCTCATTTGTTGGTGCTGGCGGGTTAGGTGATATTATTATCCGTGGCACTAATGCTACCAACGGCAGTGCAATTATACTGGCCGGTGCTCTTCCTACAGCTTTAATGGCAATTTTGGCAGATGTCATTTTGAACTTCTTGCAAAAAATTTTAGAACCAAAGGGATTAAAAAAGGCAAACTAAAAAAATTTTGCTGGTTTTTGCGTAACTATTATTGTGAACAAAATTAATAAACATTTGTTCGCCTTTTTTCTTGCAAATATACACTAAAGCAAAGTATAATTATTACGTATTAAAATGATGAAACTATTTATAGGAGGACAAGAG
This sequence comes from Lactobacillus sp. wkB10, assembly GCF_000760615.1. Lineage (NCBI taxonomy): Bacteria > Bacillati > Bacillota > Bacilli > Lactobacillales > Lactobacillaceae > Lactobacillus > Lactobacillus sp. wkB10. The sequence continues at coordinate 155,104 of NZ_JRJB01000001.1, forward strand.
TCTTGGCCAAAGATGAAAAACAAGCTGCATTGGAAAATGCGCTTAAGAAAATTGAAAAGAATTTTGGTAAAGGCGCCGTCATGCGTATGGGCGATAAAGCTGACACCAAAATTTCAACTGTTCCTTCAGGTTCGCTTGCTCTTGATGCGGCCTTAGGAGTTGGCGGCTATCCCCGTGGTAGAATTGTAGAAATTTACGGACCAGAGTCTTCTGGTAAGACGACAGTAGCTTTACATGCGGTCGCTGAAGTGCAAAAAAGAGGCGGCACCGCTGCTTATATTGATGCTGAAAATGCGATGGATCCTGCTTATGCAGAAGCACTAGGTGTTGATGTTGATTCACTAATTTTATCCCAGCCCAACACTGGTGAAGAGGGATTGCAGATTGCGGACACATTGATTACGAGTGGTGCAATTGATATTTTAGTAGTTGATTCAGTTGCAGCACTTGTACCTCAAGCTGAAATTGACGGCGAGATGGGTGACAGTCACGTTGGACTGCAAGCACGTTTAATGAGTCAAGCATTGCGTAAACTTTCAGGTAATATTAATAAGACTAAAACTATAGCAATTTTTATTAATCAAATACGTGAAAAAGTTGGGATCATGTTTGGTAATCCTGAAACTACACCAGGTGGTCGTGCACTCAAGTTTTATGCTACTATACGCCTAGAAATCAGAAGAGCGGAAAAAATCAAGCAAACTGGCGGTGAAATTACTGGTAACCGTGTAAAAATTAAAGTTGTTAAAAATAAAGTTGCACCACCATTCAAAGTTGCCGAAGTTGATATGATGTATGGTAAAGGTATCTCGCAAAGCGGCGAACTTTTGGATATGGCCGCTGACAAGGACATTATTGCTAAAGCTGGTTCTTGGTATTCATATCATGATGAACGAATTGGACAAGGTCGTGAAAATGCAAAAAAGTATCTTGAAGATCATCCTGATGTTTATGATGATGTTCAGAAGCAAGTTCGTCAGGCATTTGGTATTGATGAAGAATCCGTAGCTGAAAGAGAAGATCCAGAAAAAATAAAAGAAAAAAAAGCTAAGAAAGTTGCAAGTAAAGAAAAGGAAGCTTCTGATAAAAAAGAAGCTGACAGCAAAAGTAGCTAACTATGAAGAAATAGACCTCGACCTGTGAAAACTGGTTGAGGTTTTTTTCATGACGTTTGACATAATCCCCGTGGTTCTTTATCATTAATATTGTGTGAATAATCTAAAAAAATAAAAAGGCGATAGAAATCATGATGAATAAATTTTTGATTCCCGTCGCGATTGCTATTATTTCAATTATAGTAGGCACAGTTGTAGGATACGCTATACGTAAAAAAATTTGGGAGAAGAAAGCCCAAAATGCTCAAAACGATGCCGATCATATTTTAACCGAAGCAAAAGCACGAGTCGACGCTGCTAAGGCTGAAGTCAATGCACAGAAGCAGGCAGCTGACGCTATAAAACAAAGTGCGCAAAACACTAAAAAGGAAAAAATTCTTGAAGCTCAAGAACAAATTCAAGATTATCGACAAAAAGTTGAAGATGAATTAAACGACAAACGTGATACAATAGCACGCGATCAAAATCGCTTAACACAACGAGAGGATACTCTCGATCATAAAAACTCTTTGCTAAAAGAAAGAGAGGAAGATTTAGCTAAAAAAGATGAACAGCTGGAACAAAAGCAAACTGAATTAACTGCTAAATTGCAAAAGGCTGATGAATTGGTCGAACAGACTACACAAAAACTTTACGAAGTTGCTCATTTAGACAAGGAGCAGGCGAAAAAGCTCGTCTTAAATCAATTGGCAGACCAATTAGTTAAAGAACGAGCAGAAATGATTAGTAATAGTAATGCAGAAGTAAAAGCCAAGGCGGATCACTATGCACGTAAAATAATTATTGATGCTATTCAAAGCAGTTCTGCTGATACAGTAGCCGAAACTACAGTGTCAGTCGTTGATTTGCCTAATGAGGAAATGAAGGGTCGTATTATCGGTCGTGAAGGGCGTAATATCAGATCTTTTGAGGCACTTACCGGGGTGGATCTAATTATTGATGACACACCTAAAGTTGTCACGCTAAGTGGTTTTGATGCAATTCGACGTGAAATTGCTAAAAGGGCAATGGAGCGTTTAATTAAGGATGGAAGAATTCATCCGGCTAGAATTGAAGAGACAGTCGACAAGGCTCGTAAAGAGGTAAATGATGACATTTACGAAGCTGGAGAAAGCGCTCTAATGGAGCTGGGAATTCATAAAATGAATCCTGAGCTGGTTAAAATATTGGGTAGACTTAAGTACCGTACATCCTACGGTCAAAATGTTTTAGGTCACTCAATTGAAGTTGCAAAATTAGCTGGGACAATGGCTGCGGAGCTTGGATTAAATGAAAAATTAGCGGTTCGCGCGGGATTATTACACGATATTGGAAAAGCAGTCGACCATGATATTGAAGGTTCACACGTTGAAATAGGCGTGGAATTGACTAGGAAGTATCATGAGCCGGATGTGGTTGTTAATGCAATTGCAGCACATCATGGAGATGTGCCGAAGTTATCGTTTATTGCTGAATTGGTAGTTGCAGCGGATACAATTTCTTCTGCAAGACCCGGTGCCAGAAGCGAAAGTTTGGAAAATTATATTAGAAGACTTACTGACCTGGAAGAAATAGCTAGCAGGTATGATGGAGTTAAACAGGCATATGCTATTCAAGCCGGACGTGAAGTTCGCGTAATGGTTGAGCCTGATAAAATTTCAGATGATCGTATTACCGTATTGGCACGAGACATTCGTAACCAAATTGAAAAGGAACTTGATTACCCGGGTAATATTAAAATAACAGTTATTCGTGAAAAACGAGCTGTATCAATTGCGAAGTAAAGTAGAAGGTTGAATTTTTAAAAATTCAACCTTTTTTATTTGTTCGTTTTATTATAATTCAACTATGATGTGGCATATTTTGACATAAATTATCGCAATTGAACATATTTTGATAAAATGAAAGGGTATACAATACGAATTGAATGGAGGAATATACCGTGAACCAAAAGATAACAACTGAATTAAAAGACTTTTTACAAGAGTTAGGTTATCCATTTGATTCAATTTCTGGGTTGCTTGATTCTAGCATGATGGATAAATATCTTAATGCTAAATGGATAAAAAACTCACACGTATTTCAAGTACTTGATAAAGAAGCCACTGATAAGCAGTTACTGGCTTGCAGTGATGTTCAAAATTTTTACCAGTTTGTTCCTCCATATTTTGCTTCATTATCAAGTAAAAACGGAATACAGGCAATTTCTCGGTTGGCAACCTATCAGCAGCTTATAGGGCCAATCGAAATGGGAAGATTTAAAGAAGGTGAAAATTTAAGAATTCATATCAGATACCTGGATCAATATCGTAAATTCTCACGTTTTAGTCTACTAGTTGATCAAATTTCTTTAGTTAGTCTGATTAGAGCTGGAACAAATAAAAATATTGTTCCTGTATCTATTGGTAGCAAATACAAATATGGATCGCAAATTAATAGTTATTTAGGTGTTGAAGCTCAAAATAGTTTAGACAATTATTTGGTGTTTAAAAAACATGATTTAGAGCAGCCATTTATGACCAAGAACGACGTAATGTGGAACTTTATTGAACCTGGTTTAAAAAAATACATCAAAAAATTAAATATCAACCCTCCAATTTCGGCTGTTGTACAAAACACTCTTTTTAAGCTGATTGCTGGGGGCAATTTTCAACTAAATGATGTAGCAAGTGAATTAGGTATTTCTTCACGGACATTACAAAGGTGGTTGCAAAATGAGGGTACTACATTTAAAAAGCAACTTAGTATTGTGCAAAAAATTTTGGCACAAAACCTGCTGCAAGATAAAACTTTAAATACTGCTGAGGTAAGTTTTTTAGTCGGTTTTAACAGTGTTGCCTCATTTTATAAAGCTTTTAAGAAATGGTCCGGATTAACGGTTAGAGAATACAGACTGCAAAAGATTTTACAGTCTAATAGCATAAATGCAATTTAATTTAGGAGAAAACAAAATGTTTTTAAAAGACAACGAAACCTGGAATGCGACTTATGATGTTGTTGTAATTGGATTTGGTGGAGCAGGAGCCACAGCGGCGCGTTTCGCTGCAGACAAAGGAGCAAAAGTCCTCCTGGTTGACAGTGCTCCAGAGGGACATGAAGGTGGCAATACCAGATACTGTGGTCAGATAGTTGAAGCAGGTTACGATTATGATAAGCTCAAAAAGTATTATCAAAAAATGACCGCTCCACTTGATTTAGACGAGAAGGTGCTTGAAACCTTTGTAAAAGGTATGGTCAATTTGCCAGATTATTTTGAAAAATATTTGGGTGGAAAAGCTTTTAGTGTGAAAAATAATCCAGGTAACAAAAATGTTGCTATGTTGGCTTATATGAGTGCTGAATATCCTGAATTTGAAGGCGCAGACACCAATGATGACTTGTTAGTGCATGATCAGATATTTGATGCTGCTCTTTGGAAAAAATTGCGGCAGAATGTACTGGATCGCAGCGACAAGATTGATGTGCTTTATTCAACACCAGCAAAGCACTTAATCCAGGATACGGATAAGACAATTATAGGTGTACAGATTGAAAATAAAGACAAGCTGTTCAATGTTCAAGCAAAAAATGGTGTAGTTTTAGCGCTTGGCGGATTTGAAAATAACGAACAAATGGTACAGGATTATTTAGGTGAAACTAATTTATTACCATACGGTACGCTTTATAACAATGGCGATGGCATCAAAATGGCTATAGAAGTTGGTGCGGATTTATGGCATATGAATAATTATGAACCAGGTGGAACTGTTAATTTAGCCGCTCCTAAAGGCCAAAGAGCTCATAACATTATGGCATGGAAAGCATTATTTGCCGGTTCCTTGATCACAGTTGGTGATGATGGTACGCGTTATGTAGCAGAAGACGATCCAACCCGTCATGGTCATCGCTATAATCATGGCCTTTGGAGAATTCCTTTAGCCCAAGTACATCCTCATATGATTTTTGATCAGAAAAAATACGACGAACTATTCTCAGCTGATAATGATGAATTTCAAAAAGAAGCTTTAACTAAAGTAGTTAAGTCAGAAACTATCTCAGATTTAGCTAAAGAAATAAAAGTCGATCGGGCAGTTTTAGAAAATACTTTGAACACATATAATTTCTTTGTTGATCAGGGAGTCGATTATCAGTGTGGACGTAAGCCAGAATCAATGGTTAAAATTTCACTTGCAGGTCCGTTCTATTCTTTAGCTCAGCAACATACGATGTTAAATACTCAAGGTGGACCACGTCGAAATGAAAATGCTGAAGTCATAGATACAGATCAAAAAGTTTTGCCACACTTATATGCTGCTGGTGAACTGGGTCATATCGGTGCAAATCAATATAATGGCGGCGGAGACATAGCTGACTGCTTAATATTCGGTAAACTAGCTGGAGAAAATGCCGCCAAGACTAAAGATGATCAAGTAGTCTCAGGTGCCAGTGCTAGTGAAAATAATACTGATGCTGCATTTCCTGAATCAGATGCTAAACAAGAAGATTATTCCACTGCTGAAAATCAATATATTGGCAAATCAACAAGCGGCATGGGCAATGAAATAGTAGTGCGAGTAACAGTTGACAGTGATAAGCGTCCAACCAATATTGAAGTTTTAAAAGAAAGCGAATCACCTGACTACGGTGAAAAAGCGATTAAGAAAATGAAACAAGAAATGCTGACTAACAAAACAGTCAATGTAGATGCTGTATCTGGAGCTTCTGCATCAAGTCGTGCATTTAAAGAGGCTGTTGAATCTGCGTTAAATCAAGCTTAGTTTCTAACGAAAGGATAAGAAATGGCAAATTTAAAAGATGGCGTTTATCAGGGACAAGGTTCTGGTAACCGCGGTGAAGTTAAGGTTTCGGTAACCGTTAAAGACAATAAAATTACGAATGTAACAATTGATCAACAGGATGAAACTTCTGGTATAAGCACTGCTGCTTTAAAAAAGGCACCAAAGCTAATTGTTGAGCATCAGTCATATAACATTGATGCAGTTACTGGAGCAACTATTAGTTTTCAAGCTGTCCAAAAAGCAGTCAGAGATGCAGTTTCAAAGGCTGGCGATCCTAGTGGTCTTGATAAAAAAGTTGATTTGAGAAATACTGAGAAAAAGGATAATGGCAAAGACTATCGCAACATAAATCCAGATGATTTAGAATTTGAAGATCAAACAGATATTTTGGTAATCGGAGCGGGAGCTGCTGGTCTTTCAGCTTCTATTGCTGCAAGGCAAAAAGGTGCCTCAGTAATTTGTTTAGAATATACTTCAAGTTATATGTTGTCAGATATGACTTTATCTGGTGGTTATTACAACGCTGGTGGTGGCACTAGTTTGCAAAAATCTCAGGGAATAAAAGATACCAAGGAAAACTGGAATAATTATTTAAAAGCAGTTGGTCAAGGCTATGAAGATGCTGGCATGAGAGAAACAATCGTTGAACACGGCGCAGAAGATTATGAATGGCTGGCTGGTGAAATTGGGGTCAATTTTCAAGAAGTCCAAGAAATTGGCAATGAAGAAGCAATGAAAGACTATGCTATTCCGGCAGCCAGATCACATTTAACTGTCGAAAAAAGTGGCTATGGTCTGTCAAAGCCGCTTTACAATAAGGCAAAAGAAGTTGGCACAAAATTTATTTTTAATATCACAGCTGAAAGCTTAATAACTGACGAGAATAATAATGTAGTTGGTGTACATACTAATAAGGGTAACTACAAAGCCCAAAGTGTTATTATTGCTACAGCAGGCTTTTCTCGTAATAAAGAAATGCTTAAGAGTTTTGCGCCTGATTTTGCTGTTGGAGAATCATATGGTTCAATCAGACAAATGGGTGATGGTATCACTATGGGCGCTGAAATTGGCGCTAAGTTAAAAGATATGTGGATGCCAATAGCAAACTCAATTGGCACTCAATCCGGCGATAATGTATGTATCGGTCCTCTGTGTACTGCCTGGACAAAGCCTTACATTTGGGTAGGCACAGATGCTAAAAGACACTTTAGGGAAGATATGTATTTTGAATATGCCTCTAAGAAAATCGCAAGTCTTGATCAAGGCTATGTTTGGTTAATTTTTGATGAAGGCATGGCAAATGAAATGCCAGCTGCTTTTTCAGCACCAGCTCCGTCACCACATTTAAAACGTGAGGTAGAAGATGGTTACTTCAAGAAAGCTGATACGATAAAAGAATTAGCTCAGCAGATTAACCTAAATCCGGAGGTATTAGAGAAAACAATTAAAAAGTGGAATAATGACATTATTAAAGGTGAAGATACAGAATTTGGTCGTCAAAAAGATTTAACAGCTTTTAAAGCACCATTTTATGCTGCTAAACTGGCTCCTTCAACACCTGACATGGCAGGTGGATTAGCTATTAACACCAAAGCAGAAGTTCTGGACAATTTTGATAAAAAGATAAACAATCTTTATGCTGCAGGAAGTACTACAGGTGGTTGGCGCGGAATGACTTATCCTGGATGTGGAATGGGCATTACTAATGCTGTTGTTTTTGGAAGAATAGCTGGAGAAAGTGCGGCAGCCAATGTCAAAGCGGAGGCTGATGCAAGTTCAGCTGCCTCTCAATGTTAGTTTTTTATATTTTAAAGATTAATCAGAACTGGATTCGTTTGAACCCAGTTCTTTTTATATTAAATAACAATTTTTTGTTAAAAAATACTAGTATTCAATTAACCTAATTTGTGCATTTTTATTCCAGCTTGTATAATTAAGGCAACTATAAATGAAAGTAGCCGACTATGTTTAAAATTATTGTTGAATTATTCTTTTTAGTGATTATACAAGCTGCGATCACGCCTTTTATTAGGAGATTGGCTTTTGTATTAGGTGCAGTCGACATTCCAAATAAAAGAAGGGTAAATAAAAAACCAATGCCAACGTTGGGTGGATTGGGTATTTTTGTGACCTTTAATATTGGCGCTTTTGTTTTATTGCGTGAGCAATTCCCGACACATGAGGCTTTTAGCATACTTTTAGGATCCAGTGTGATTGTCTTGACTGGTATAATTGACGATATTATGGAGCTAAAGCCAAGGCAAAAAATGTTGGGTATATTTATTGGCGCTCTAGTAATTTATTTTCTTGCCGGCATCAGGATGAACGTCTTAAATTTGCCCTTTCTTAATAAACAAATACAATTAGGCTGGTGGAGTTTACCAATTACTATTTTTTGGATATTGGCCTTAACTAATGCAGTTGATTTAATTGATGGTCTTGATGGCCTGGCCGATGGGGTTTCGATGATTTCACTTATTACCATGGGGATCGTTGGTTATTTCTTTCTGCATACCGGTCAACTATACATACCTATTGGTTGTTTTATGCTTGCTGCATGTCTATTGGGATTTTTGCCTTATAACTTTCATCCCGCAAAAATATTTTTGGGTGATACAGGGGCGTTATACATTGGCTTTATGATTGCGGTATTTTCACTTAAAGGTTTAAAAAATGTAACTTTTATTTCTCTGTTAGTGCCAGTCACTATATTAGGGGTTCCAATTACAGATACAATTTATGCCATGATTCGGCGCAAATTAAATAACCGTCCCGTTTCGCAAGCCGATAAGCATCATTTGCATCATCAACTAATGAAAATGGGGTTGACCCACAGACAAACTGTTTTAACGATTTATGCTTTATCACTTATTTTTTCATTCATTTCCCTCTTGTTTTTATTGTCACCAATGTGGGGGATGTGGGTTTTAATTGCAGGTCTGGCAGTTGCATTAGAGTTTTTTGTGGAATCCATTGGACTTTTAGGAGAAAAATACAAACCGCTTATGAATTTGACACAAAAACTGATTAATTCTCGGAGTAAAAAAGATCCTACGGTGGAAGTTTGGCACCTCGGGCAAGACAAGCCTGAGCAATTAAAAAAGAAAAAGAAAGATTAGATTTAGGCTAGATTCACAAAATGCTTGTGAGTCTTTTTTATTGATCATGATAGTTATGTTGAGTGACAAAGACTTCGTTATATCTTTTGGGAAGAAAAATAAACTGTACTTTGCCTGACAAAATATTAGTGAGATCACTCTCTAGTTCCTTTAATTTGCCTTCATCAATGTATATTGTAATTGTCACACTAACTCCATAGTCAATATTATCGATTAAGATTTTTTGTTGATTAAGATAGTGCTGGATTTCATCGAATTTTTTATAATCAACTTGAAATTTAACTCCCTGTTGCTGAACTCGTTTAACTACGCCTATGGCTTCCACTGCCTTAGTCACACTATTAGAATATGCACGTATCAAACCTCCCGCCCCTAATTTTATTCCGCCAAAATAGCGCGTAACTACTGCAGTGACATTTTTAAGTTTCATTAATTGCAAGGCTTTTAGTTCTGGAACTCCGGCCGTACCAGAGGGTTCACCATTGTCGCTTGCTTTGACGTGCTCATCATTGAGGCCAATAGTATAAGCAAAAGTGTTATGAGTAGCATCACGGTATTTGTTAGCAACAGCAGCAATTGCTTTTTCAGCCTCTTCAACGGTTGGAGTCCTAATCAGAGTCGTAATAAAGCGACTTTTTTTTATAATTAACTCATGTTTGCCATTTTCTTTAATGGTTAAATAATTTTCTTTTTCACTCAAAAAAATCAATCCTTTTTTGCGTATTTATCATTGGAGGACAAAATGGAAAGTATTTCAAATCTTTCTGGCCGTCAATGGGTTAGTAGTCAAATGGATTTTAGCACAAAGGGTGATTTAACCAAAGTCGAGGCAATTAAAGATGGTCGCTGCTTGCGTTGCAATGCCAAGGTTTATGCGCAATTGCCAAGTGGCAAAAAATATTGCAGAGCTTGTATTGGTCTGGGAAGAATTGTGGAAGGCGATTATTTGATTCGCAATAAACAAAAAATAAATTTTGCGATAAAAGCAAATGGTGGATTATCGTGGAAGGGTGAATTAACCTCACTACAAGCTGAAATTGCACGTAAATTAGTTGAAAATTATATCAACGGTCAGGACTCACTAGTTCATGCGGTAACTGGTGCAGGTAAAACAGAAATGCTTTTTCCTTTAATAGCACACTGTTTAGCAGAAGGAAAAAGATGTTGTATATCAACTCCAAGAATTGACGTTGTAAACGAGTTGTATCCTCGTTTTCAAAATGCTTTTAGTGAAATTAAAATCGGTAAATATCATGGTCGTGAGTACCAAGAGCCAGGCCTAGAACAATTAACTATTTGTACGACACACCAATTATTAAAATTTTTTCATGCTTTCGATTTACTTATAATTGATGAGGCTGACTCTTTTCCCTATGTCCATAATTCAGAATTACATTTTGCAGCGAAAAATGCGATTAATGATAAGGGACAAAGGGTCTACTTAACAGCAACGCCTACTATAGATTTATTGGCATCCGTAGAAAAAGGTAAATTGCAGATACTAAAATTGAAAAGAAGGTTCCATGGAAATCTTTTACCTGTACCAAAAGAAAAATTATTTCTCCGTCCATTTCTGCATCAAAACAAAATTAATGCTAACCTCATTAATGAAATTATAAAAGTTGTAGAAGCAGGCCACCCATTATTGCTTTTTGTACCTCGTGTTGATCAAATAAATCTTTATATTGATGCCTTAAAAAAGGATCCAAAACTTAGTAAGATTGAAATTTCTGGGGTTCATGCAAACGATACAGATAGAATTAAAAAAGTTGAAAAGTTTCGAGCAGGAAAAACTCGGCTATTAGTGACAACTACAATTTTGGAACGAGGGGTTACTTTTAATCATGTCTGGGTAATTGTTGTTCAGGCGGATGATAAAATTTATTCTGCTTCGAGCCTAGTGCAGATAGCCGGCAGGGTTGGGAGAGACAAAACTGATTCCAGTGGTTTGGTTTTATTTTGTTATCATAAATATACCAACAGCATTCGTAATGCAATGAAACAAATTCGTGAGATGAACAAATGAGAAGATGCTTACTGTGTGGGCAGCTTTTTGTTGCTAAAGTGTCATTTATCCAATTATTTTCTTGGTACAAACAGGAAACCACATGTATCTGCTCTAATTGTCAAAGCAAATATATGCGCATCCCTGACAAACATTGTCCAATTTGTTTTGGTCAGTTGAGCCAAAACAAATTTTGTTTAGATTGTATTAATTGGCAGAAAATCTATGGACAAAAATTACTAAAAAATCATTCCTTATATTTATATAATGAGGCTTTTCATGATTTAATGGTTAATTATAAGAGATATGGTGATTATGCTTTGCACAAAGTATTAGAGGAATTATGTCGGGAAAATCTAACTAAATATCAAGCCGACCTCTATGTTCCTGTACCTACTTCTCCAGAACATATTGAACAAAGACAATTCGATACTATCAGTTCAATTTATGGTAATCTGGTTTCATTAACCTGTGTATTGGGTAAAAAAACAGGGCTAAGTGCACAGGGAGAAAAAAATCGTGCTGAAAGATTAAGAAGTGAGCAAAGTTTTTTTGTTAAGAAAAACTTTACGATTAATTTGAAGAAATACAAGATACTTTTATTAGATGATATATATACTACGGGCAGAACGCTTTATCATGCACGGGATGCGTTGGCAGAAGTTTTTCCTAATGCAAAAATTAGTAGTTTTACCTTATGCAGATAAAACTAAATTGTTCAGCGCTTTCATGTTTTGCTATAATTTTGCTATAATATAGGTAACATAAGACTGCATAAGCAGTTGAAAGGAGAATCTCATATGTTAAAGTATAATGTCCGTGGTGAAAATATTGAGGTAACTGATGCTTTAAGAAGTTACGTAGAAAAGCGCCTAAAAAAATTAGAGAAGTATTTTGATTTGAATCAAGATATGATTGCTCATGTAAATTTAAAGGTGTATCGTGATCACAAGGCTAAAGTCGAGGTAACTATACCACTGCCATACTTAGTATTGAGAGCTGAAGAAACAACTGACGATATGTACCGCAGTATTGATTTTGTTTCAGAAAAACTTGAAAGACAAATCAGAAAGTATAAGACTCGTGTGAATCGTAAGAGTCGTGAAAAAGGATTTAACGATTTCTTTGTTGAAAGTGCAGAAGAGGATTCTAAAGATAAAGAGGTCAATGAGTTTTCTATTGTTCGCAATAAACAAATTGGTTTGAAACCGATGAGTCCTGAAGAAGCGATTTTGCAAATGAATATGCTTGAACATGATTTCTTTGTTTTCCAAGATGGTGAAACTAACGGTACAAGTGTTGTCTATCGCAGAAATGATGGCCGTTATGGTTTGATTGAAACAAAATAAAAATAGTATTATCAAGCAAGGGCCCCACATTTAGTGTGAGGTCTTTGTTTTGTTTATTTTTCATTTAGCGTCAATCATGGTAAAATTATCATGTGTTTTTATACTTTAACTACATATAAGGATCGATTAAATGGTAAACATTTTAAAGAAACTATACAATAATGATAAAAGAGAACTGAAAAAGTTTGAAAAAATTGCTAGTAAAGTTGAAGATCATGCAGAAGAGTATGGTCAACTTTCTGATGAAGAATTGCAGGCTAAAACACCTGAATTTCGTGATAGGCTAAAAAATGGTGAAAGTTTGGATTCACTTTTACCAGAAGCTTTTGCAGTTGCTCGTGAAGGTGCCAAAAGAGTTTTAGGACTTTACCCATTTCATGTTCAGGTTTTAGGTGGTATTGCACTGCATTATGGTAATATTGCTGAAATGATGACCGGTGAAGGCAAGACTTTGACTGCAACCATGCCTGTATATTTGAACGCACTAACAGGAAAAGGTGTTCATGTTGTTACTGTCAACGAATACTTATCCAGTCGTGACGCAGAAGAAATGGGTCAGCTATATAAATGGCTAGGCTTAACAGTTGGTCTTAATCTTAATGCGATGTCGCCAGATGAAAAACGGGAAGCTTATAGTTGTGATGTAACTTATTCAACTAACTCTGAACTTGGTTTTGACTATTTACGTGATAACATGGTTGTTTACAAGGAACAAATGGTTCAACGCGAGCTTAACTATGCTATTATCGATGAGGTCGACTCAATTTTAATTGATGAAGCTAGAACGCCATTGATTATTTCGGGTGAAGCCGAACAAGCTAATGGTGACTATATTCGTGCAGACCGTTTTGTCAAAACCCTTAAAGAGGATAAGAGTGATGATGATGCAGACGATGACAAAGACTATGGTGATTATAAGATTGACTGGCCTACTAAAACTATTTCGTTAACCAGAACAGGTATCCAAAAAGCTTGTGATCATTTTGGACTTAAAAATTTATACGATGTTGAGAATCAAAAACTAGTACACCATATTGATCAGGCTCTGAGAGCAAATTACATTATGCTTAAAGATATTGATTATGTTGTTCAAGATGGTGAAGTCTTAATTGTTGACTCGTTTACTGGTCGTGTTATGCAAGGACGGCGCTATTCTGATGGTTTGCACCAAGCTATTGAGGCAAAAGAAGGAGTAAAGATTCAAGAAGAATCCAAGACTCAGGCTACAATTACCTATCAGAACTTCTTTAGAATGTATAAAAAACTTGCCGGGATGACTGGTACTGCTAAAACGGAAGAAGAAGAGTTTCGTGAAATTTACAATATGCAGGTTATTACGATTCCAACAAACCGCCCGTTAATTAGAAAAGATAATCCTGATATTCTTTACCCAACTTTGTCATCTAAGTTTGCGGCTGTTGTCAATGAAATAAAAGACCGTCATTCTAAAGGTCAACCAGTTTTGGTCGGTACTGTCGCGGTTGAAAGTTCTGAAAGACTGAGTAAATTGCTTGACCAAGAAGGAATACCGCATGCGGTTCTGAATGCTAAAAACCATGCTAAAGAAGCTCAGATCATTATGAATGCTGGTCAACGCGGTGCCGTAACTATTGCTACTAACATGGCTGGTCGTGGTACTGACATTAAATTAGGGCCAGGTGTCAAAGAATTAGGTGGACTGTCTGTTATTGGTACCGAGCGTCATGAATCCCGTAGAATTGATAATCAGCTCCGTGGACGTTCCGGTCGTCAGGGTGACCCCGGTGTTACACGTTTTTATCTTTCACTTGAAGATGATTTGATGAAGCGTTTTGGTGGTGACAGGGTAAAAGATTTTCTTGATCGTCTATCAGATAATGACGATGATAAAGTGATTGAGAGTCGTCTGATCACCAGACAAGTTGAGTCAGCTCAAAAACGGGTTGAAGGTAATAACTACGATACTCGTAAGCAAACCCTGCAATATGATGATGTTATGCGTATTCAACGTGAAATTATTTACGGTGAAAGGATGCAAGTTATCGGCGAAGAAGATTCCCTCAAGGATGTTTTAATTCCGATGATTCGTCGTACTATTAACAGTCAAGTAGATATGTTTACGCAAGGTGATCGCAGCAAGTGGCGTCTTGATTCTTTGCGGGACTTTATTTCTTCCAGTTTAACCAACGAAGAAGAAACAGATGCAATTGATTTCAAAACAATTACAGTATCTGACTTAAAGCAAAAACTATATGATCTTGTTGAAGCTAATTACGAAGAAAAAGAAGAAATTTTAGCTGATCCTTCAGAAATGCTTGAATTTGAAAAAGTAGTTATATTGCGAGTAGTTGATGACCGCTGGACTGATCATATAGATGCAATGGATCAATTACGGCAATCAATTAGTTTACGTGGTTACGGTCAACTTAATCCGTTGGTTGAATACCAGGATTCTGGTTACAACATGTTTGAAGAAATGGTTTCAAATATTGAATTTGACGTAACTCGTTTATTTATGAAAGCTGAAATTAGACAAAATCTTAGTCGTTAACAGTTAAGATTGAAGAGAAAGCAGCTGCTTTCTCTTTTTTACTGAAATTTTATTAAGAATAAAGGTGTTATGCTTAAAAATGGAAATAAGTGAAATTCAAAATGAATTAGATAGTTTAAAAAAGCGGTTAGACCACTTTAGGGGGTCTCTTTGACTTAGATTCAATTACTGAAAATATTATTGTTAATGAAAATAAGATGCAAGATCCCTCTTTTTGGGATGATCAAGAAAAAGCCCAAAGCTTGATCAGTGAAACAAATTTGTTAAAAGAGAAACGCGATTCTTTTGATAAATTAAAGTCTGATTATGAAAATGAAATAACTGCAGTAGAGTTGCTGAGAGAAGAGCCAGATAATGATTTACAAAAAGAAGTTGAAGCAGATTTACAACAGTTGCAGACTGAATTTCATGATTATGAATTAGATTTGCTCTTATCTGGTAAATATGATAGTCATAATGCGCTTATTGAAATTCACCCTGGTGCTGGTGGTACTGAGGCTATGGACTGGGGGCAAATGCTTCTTAGAATGTATCAGCGTTATGCTGATATTAGGAATTTCAAGTTTGAAATTAATAATTATGAACCTGGAGAAGAAGCTGGTCTTAAAAGTGTCAGTGCAAAAATTACTGGCAAAAATGCCTATGGTCTAAT
This sequence comes from Lactobacillus sp. wkB10, assembly GCF_000760615.1. Taxonomy (NCBI): domain Bacteria; kingdom Bacillati; phylum Bacillota; class Bacilli; order Lactobacillales; family Lactobacillaceae; genus Lactobacillus; species Lactobacillus sp. wkB10. The sequence goes on from NZ_JRJB01000001.1 coordinate 170,631, forward strand.
GAAGTCGGAAAATGGGGTTCACCGGTTAGTTAGAATCTCACCATTTGATTCAGCTAAAAGAAGACATACGTCTTTTGCGTCTGTTGAGGTTATTCCGGAAATTGATGACAGTATTAAAGTAGATATTAATCCTAAGGACCTTCGTATTGATGTCTATCGTTCAAGTGGTGCAGGGGGACAACATATTAATAAAACTTCAAGTGCCGTTAGAATCACTCACTTGCCCACAGGAATTGTAACAACATCTCAGGCACAGCGATCTCAGCTGCAAAATAGGGAAACTGCGATGAATGAATTACGAGCAAAATTGTTTCATTTAGAAGAAGAAAAGAAACGTAAACACAAACAGGAACTTAAAGGTGACCAAAAAGAAATTGGCTGGGGTTCTCAAATTCGGTCTTATGTTTTTCATCCTTATAATTTGGTTAAAGATTTGCGCACAGGCTATGAAACTTCTGATACAAATGGTGTAATGGATGGTAAGCTGCAACCATTTGTTTATGCATATTTGCAGTGGCTTTTAAGTCAGGAAAATCCAGAGTAGGTGATTAGATGAGTTTTTGGGGAATTATTGGTTTAGTTTTACTTGCAGTAGTCATTTTGAGTATTATTTACTCCATGTTTCATGTCTTTATTTTGTTATTGCCCGCAGCTTTAGTTATTATTGGCATTATATGGCTTATTAACCATTTTACTAAAAATGATAAAAATAAGAGCGGAAATTCTGGTCCTGGTCCTTATAACTGGGGAAACTGGAACCAAAATAATGAAGCCAGACCAAAACGTAAAAAAGTACGTGATGCTAAAACTAAAGATGTCGACAAGTAAAAAGGGGCAATTTAAAATGACAAATGCGGTCAAATTAAAAAATTTAATTCGTGATAATAAAATTGTCCACGTTGTGCACGGAAAACAATATATTAACGATAAAGAAATTATAGTATCCGATATTTACAGACCAGGGTTGGAATTGACAGGATACTTTGATTTTTATCCGCGCCAGCGTATTCAGTTATTGGGTAGAACAGAAATTTCTTATGCTGCTAGGTTAGATCACGATAGCTTGGTCGATGTTTTTACTAAGCTTTGCACACCTGATACGCCGTGCTTTTTTGTGTCACGTTCTCTGCGTGTACCGCCTGAATTAGTTAAAGCTGCTGATGATGCACAAATTCCAATCCTTTCTTCACCTGAATCAACCACTTATGTTTCTAGTATATTAACGGAATATTTGCGCGAACGTCTGGCCGTTCGCGATACTATTCATGGTGTTCTGATTGAAGTCAAGGGTATGGGTGTCCTTTTGACTGGTGATTCCGGTGTTGGGAAATCTGAAACTGCCTTGGGTTTGATTCATCGTGGTCATCGTTTAATTGCCGATGATCGGGTTGATGTCTATCAAAAAGATGTTGAAACGGTGATGGGTGAAGCACCGGCCATTTTGAAGCATTTAATGGAAATTCGCGGCATTGGCATAATTGATGTCATGGATTTGTTTGGTGTTGGTGCCGTCAAAAGCCGTGAAAGTATTCAACTAGTAATCAAGCTTGTTAATTGGGATAATAAGGCAAATTACGATCGTTTAGGCTTTGAAGAGAGCAAACGTGATATTTGCAATGTTGAAGTGCCACAAATTACTATTCCAGTTAAAGTAGGCCGCAACATGGAAGACATTATTGAAATTGCCACAATGAATTTTCGTGCCAAAAGAAGTGGATACAACGCTACGAAAACTTTTGATAATAACTTAACGAAGTTAATTAAGAAAAACTCTAAAGAAGATTCAGCAAAGGATAAGAATAAATGACATTGACCATTAATCCTGTAGCATTTAAATTAGGAAACTTAAGTGTCAAATGGTATGGCGTTATCATGGCGGTGGCGATTATTTTAGCCGTATCAATGGCAATTATTGAGGGACGCAAGCGACAAATTGAAAGTGACGACTTCATGGATTTGCTATTATGGGCTGTTCCAATCGGATATATTGGCGCACGTATTTATTATGTTATCTTTGAGTGGGATTATTACTCACAGCATCTTGATCAGATAATTGCTATTTGGAATGGCGGCATCGCTATCTACGGTGGTCTGTTAGCTGGTTTGGCAGTTCTTTTGGTATTTTGTTATAAAAGAATGCTGCCCCCATTTTTGATGTTGGATGTTATTACTCCAGGTGTAATGGCGGCTCAGATATTGGGACGCTGGGGTAATTTTATTAACCAGGAAGCCCATGGTGAACCAACAACCTTAGCATTTTTACAAAGCTTGCATTTGCCTAATTTTATAATTAGCCAAATGAAAATTGGTGGAATCTACTACCAACCTACTTTCTTGTACGAATCTTTTTTTAATTTAATTGGTTTGTTAATAATATTGTTTTTGAGACATAAAAAGCATTTATTCAAACAAGGTGAAATATTCATGCTTTATTTGGCGTGGTATGCTGTGGTGCGCTTTTTTGTGGAAGGGATGCGGACTGACAGCCTTTATTTAATGGGTTCGATACGCGTTTCACAAATGCTTAGTTTAATACTATTTGCTGTGGTCGTAGGATTATTTATTTATCGCAGAAAAGTAGTTAAACCGAAATGGTATCTTGACGGCAGCGGCTTGAAGTATCCTTATAGTCGAGACTAAATAATTGTTTTAAGTGAAAGAGAGTTAGAAATGACAAAAATTGCAGTTTTAGGAGCAGGTTCATGGGGCACGGTTCTGGGATCGATGCTTGCTGATAAAGGCTATGAAATCGTATTGTACGGTAATAACGCAAAAGTTAATGATGAAGTTAATCAACACCATACTAATGAACATTACATGAAGAATTGGCAGGTAAATCAGACGGTTACTGCAACGGGTGATTTAAATCAAGCACTAAAGGATGCAGAAATCGTTTTATTTGTTCTGCCTACTCAGGCTATTCGCAGTGTTGCTCAAAATGTAAGCAAGGTGTTACAAAAGACTAATGCTAAGCCACTTATTGTGACAGCGACTAAGGGTATTGAGCCGGGATCTAAAAAATTGATTTCTGAAATATTGACAGAAGAAATCTATCCAGATGATGAGGACAAAATTGTAGCAATCTCAGGACCGAGTCATGCAGAAAGCGTAGCTCAAAAAGATTTAACTGCAATTTCATGTGCCTCAACAAGCAGGGAAAATGCACAAAAAGTCCAACAATTATTCTCAAATGATTATTTCCGCTTATATACTAACAATGACTTAATTGGCGTTGAAGTGGCAGGAGCAGTTAAAAATGTTATTGCTATTGCAGCTGGTATTTTAGTAGGAAAACATTATGGTGATGATGCAAAAGCAGCTTTAATGACTCGTGGCTTAGCTGAAATTACGCGTTTAGGAGTTAATTATTTTGGTGCTGATCCAATGACTTTCAGTGGACTTTCAGGAATAGGTGATTTAATTGTTACATGTACTTCAGTTAATTCACGTAATTGGCGTTGTGGTAAGCAATTAGGAGAAGGAAAGAGTCTTGATTACATATTGCAGAATATGGGTCAGGTTGTAGAAGGTGCTACAACAGTGAAAGCTGTGCATGAATTATGTCAGGAAAAGCAAATAGATATGCCAATCAGCGAAGCAATTTACCGAGTGTTATACCAAAATTCCAATGTTGACGATGAAATTACCAAGATGATGGGTAGAAGTCCTAAACAGGAAATTAGACTTTAGCGGTCAATTCGTTGTAACATTACTTACGAAAAATAAGAGAGTACTGGGGGTAAAACTATGACACAAAAGTATGACGTAATTATTGTAGGAGCAGGACCGGGTGGATTAACAGCTGCTCTTTATGCTTCTCGTGCAAATTTATCAGTTCTGATGCTTGATCGTGGTTTGTATGGCGGGCAAATGAATAATACCGATGCGATTGATAATTATCCTGGTTTCAGTGAAATAAAAGGACCTGAACTAGGTGAAAAAATGTATAATTCAATCATGAAATTTGGTACAAAATTTGAGTATGGCGATGTTCAAACAGTAACTATAGATGGTGACCAAAAAATAGTAAAAACAGATACTGGTGAATATAGTGCCCCTGCATTAATAATTGCTACAGGAGCTGATCATCGTCATTTAGGAGTACCAGGTGAAGATGAATATTCCGGTAAAGGTGTCTCTTATTGTGCGGTTTGTGATGCTGCCTTTTTTAAGAACGAAGACATTGCTGTTATAGGTGGTGGCGATTCCGCTATTGAAGAGGGAATTTATTTGGCACAAAGTGCTAAATCAGTCACAGTTATTCATCGTCGTGATCAATTAAGGGCTCAGCCGACTTTACAAAAACGTGCTTTTGCAAATTCTAAAATGCACTTTATTTGGAATGGTTTGACCGAATCTATTGATGGAGATGGCGAAAAGGTTACAGGAGTGACATACAAAGATAAAGAAACAGGAGAAGAGAAGCATTTGCAAACTCGAGGTGTCTTTATTTACGTTGGGGTTATTCCTCAAACAGCTCCATTTAAAGATTTGGGAATAACTGACGAGAAGGGCTGGATACCAACTGATGAACATATGAGAACCAAAGTTGATGGCATTTTTGCTTTAGGTGATGTGCGTGCTAAAGATCTGCGTCAGATTGCTAATGCAGTTGGTGATGGCAGTATAGCCGGTCAAGAAGCTTATAATTATCTCCAAGACTTAAATGATCGGTAAATGTAAAGATTAAAAAAAGAATTCATTTTAAATGAATTCTTTTTTTATTTTTACGGATGATAATAATGATAAATGCTAGAATAGAATCTATGAAACCGAATTTATTGCTAGAAAAAGGGGTACCTTATCTAAATGAAAGCTGAAAAAACATTTCAAGAATGGCAAAATGCACACAACATGCCTGATTACTTGCAAGAACAGTTAACAAAGCTGAGTCAAGATCCTAAATGGATTGCGGATGCATTTGGCCAAGACATTAACTTTGGAACCGCTGGAATGCGGGGCAGACTTGAGCCAGGGACTAATCGTATTAATTTATACACTATAGGTCGAATGACGGAAGGTTTGGCCCGTCTGATCGATGAAAAAGGTGACAAAGCTCAAAAAAGGGGTGTAGTGATTTCTTTTGATTCTCGCTACCACTCGCGCGAGTTTGCAGAGCATGCAGCTCAAATTTTAGGAGCTCATAATATTCGTGTTTATCTTTTTGATGATCTAAGACCAACTCCTGAGCTTTCATTTGCAGTAAGATATTTACATTCGTATGCAGGAATTAATATCACTGCTTCTCACAATGCTAAGCAATATAATGGTTACAAGGTTTATGGTGCTGATGGTGCCCAAATGGGGCCTGAAGATGCTGAGCGCGTTTTTGAACACTCCCAAAAAGTAACTAATATATTTTCTGTTAATACTGCACCAGTAGTTCAACTGCGGGCTCAGGGAACTTTGCGACTAATTGGAGAAGATATTGACGAGGCATATTTAACAGAACTGAAAATGGTAAATGTTAATACCGAACTTATAAAGCAAAATGCCGATAAGCTAACAATTATTTATACTCCTTTGCATGGTACAGGTAAAATGCTTTATGAACGAGCTTTTAGGCAAAGTGGTTTTAGTAATGTAATACCCGTTCCCAGTCAAGCAATCATCGATCCAGAATTTCCCACTACTAAAAAGCCAAATCCAGAATATCGTGATGTCTTTGATCCAGGGATTAAGCTGGCAAATGAAAAAAATGCCGATTTAATCATTGCAACTGACCCTGATGCAGATCGTATGGGTGCTTGTGTGCGAACAAAAAATGGTGACTTTCAAGTTTTAACAGGCAATCAGATTGCTACCTTGATGATTTACTATTTATTGGTTAATTTGAAAAATAATGGTCAACTCATAAGTGACTATGAATTAATTACTTCAATAGTCTCAAGCAGCATGCCGCTTAAAATTGCACAGGATTTTGGTATCAAAACAAAATCAGTTTTGACGGGTTTTAAATTTATTGGCGAAGAAATTGACCGCATGAATAAAATGCATGATGGCAAATTTTTAATGGGATTTGAAGAAAGTTATGGTTACCTTTTTAAACCATTTGCTCGAGATAAGGATGCTATGCAAGGGGCGTTAATGTTTGCTGAAGTAGCCTCTTATTATGCCTCAAGGAATATGACAGTCTTAGATGGTTTGAGTGAAATCTGGCAAAAATATGGCACATCGTATGAAATTACCAAAGCTATAGAAATGCCAGGAATTGGTGGACAAAAGAAAATGGCCGAATTGATGGCAAAATTGCGTTCTGAAAACTTACAAAAAATAAATGGAATCCCGGTCGTTAAAATTCAAGACTTTTTAAAGCAACAGGAATCTAATGAAGATGGCACTAAACCAATGAGAGATTTACCTAAATCAAATGTATTAAAATACTTTTTGGCCGATGAAACTTGGCTGGCTTTGCGGCCCTCAGGTACAGAACCAGTAATTAAAGCTTATGTTGGAGTAAATAAACCAGATATTGCTACTGCAACTGAAGCTGCTGAAAGTTATCAAAAAGCATTAGCAAAACTGTTAAAATAAAACAAAAAGGATGCGAAAATACGTTCGAGAGTGTAAAATGTAATAAGTCAAAATGAGAGTTGGGCTGTTTTGTCCAACTTTTTCTACGAGAGGTTTTTCGATGATTAAACGACAAGAAGAACGTAAATTTGATCTGGTTTCAAAATTTAATCCAGCAGGTGATCAGCAACAAGCTATCGACAAATTAGCTACTGGCTTCAAAAAAGGCTATAAGGAACAGATTTTAGAAGGTGCTACTGGTACAGGTAAAACTTTCACAATGGCCAATATTATTGCAAAATTAAATAAACCCACTTTAGTTATTTCTCATAATAAGACTTTAGTTGGCCAATTATATGGCGAATTTAAGGAATTTTTCCCTCATAATGCTGTTGACTATTTTGTTTCATATTATGATTATTACCAACCGGAAGCTTATGTGCCTCAATCCGATACTTATATTGAAAAGGACTCTGCAATTAATGATGAAATTGACCAGTTGCGTCACCAAGCTACCAGCGATTTGATGGAACGTAATGATGTCATTGTTGTTGCTTCGGTTTCGTGCATCTATGGTTTAGGTGATCCTAAAGAATATGCTGCAAGTGTGATTACTGTTCATGAAGGCGAAGAATATAATAGAAATACTCTGTTGCGTGATTTTGTTAATATCCAATATGATCGTAATGATATTGACTTTCAACGTGGTCGTTTTCGCGTTCGTGGAGATGTTGTAGAAGTTTTTCCTGCAGGTAATTCTAATCATGCTTATCGAATTGAATTTTTTGGCGATGAAATTGACAGAATTGTAGAAGTTGATGCCTTAACTGGTGAAGTAATTGGTGAAAGAGAAAGTATATCTCTGTTTCCTGCTACTCACTTTATGACTAATGAAGAACAAATGAGAAGGGCTCTTAAAGCAATTTCACAAGAAATGAAAATACAAGTGAAAAAATTTGAGGGTCAAGGTAAATTGTTAGAAGCTGAACGTATCAAGCAACGTACGACTTTTGACATGGAAATGATGGGCGAAGTCGGTTATACCAATGGTATCGAAAATTATTCTCGCCATATGGAAGGACGTAAAGAGGGAGAGCCACCGTATACTTTGCTGGATTTCTTCCCTGATGACTTTTTGATTTTAATTGATGAGTCTCATGCTACAATGCCGGAAATAAGGGCAATGTATAACGGAGACCGCAATCGTAAAAAGACATTAATCGATTATGGTTTTCGTTTACCGTCTGCTCTTGATAACAGACCTTTGCAACTCGCTGAATTTGAGAAGCACGTTAACCAAATTCTTTATGTTTCGGCAACTCCAGGTGATTATGAATTGCAGAGAACAAATCACAAAGTCGAACAAATTATCAGGCCGACAGGTTTGCTTGACCCTAAGATTGAAGTAAAACCGGTTGAAGGACAGATTGATGATCTTGTTGCCGAAATTAACAAACGAATTGAAAAGAATGAACGTGTTTTTGTTACTACTTTAACGAAAAAAATGGCAGAAGATTTGACGGATTATTTGAAGGATCTAGGCATCAAAGTGCAGTATCTGCATTCAGATGTTAAAACGTTGGAACGTATGCAGATATTGCGTGATCTGAGAACCGGTAAATATGACGTTTTAATTGGTATTAACTTGCTGCGTGAAGGCATTGATGTACCGGAAGTATCGCTGGTTGCAATCCTTGACGCGGATAAAGAGGGATTCTTGCGTTCATACAGACCTCTCGTTCAGACAATGGGTCGTGCTTCTAGAAATTCTGATGGTGCAGTAATAATGTATGCTGATACGATTACTGATTCAATGCGACAAGCCATTGAAGCAACGCAGAGAAGACGTAAATTACAGATTAAGTTTAATGAAGAACACGGCATGAAACCGAAAACCATTGTTAAGCCTATTAGAGATGTGATTTCTGCCACAAAAGTTGCTGATGAAGACGCTCAAACTGACAGTTTTGCCGATTTGAATTTTGATGAATTAACTGCCAAACAAAAGAGAACTATGATTAAAGACTTGCGTAAACAAATGCAGGAGGCTGCTAAGAAACTTGACTTTGAAGGAGCCGCTACTTTACGGGATGCGATCATGGAATTGGAGAGCTCAACTAGAAGCCCAATTAAGAAAAAAGGAAAAGCATTAAATGGTAAATGATAAGATTGTTATTCGGGGTGCCCGTGAACATAATTTAAAAGACATTAACCTGTCAATTCCTAAGGACAAATTGGTCGTTATTACTGGTTTGTCAGGTTCTGGGAAAAGTTCTTTAGCCTTTGATACTTTATATGCTGAAGGACGCAGAAGATATGTTCAGTCATTGTCAAGCTATGCACGGCAATTTTTGGGTCAAATGGACAAACCTGATGTTGATTCTATTGATGGTTTAAATCCTGCGATTTCAATTGATCAGAAAACTACCTCACATAATCCCAGGTCAACTGTTGGCACAGTGACTGAAATCAATGACTATCTACGATTATTATGGGCTCGAGTTGGGCATCCGGTTTGTCCAAATGATGGCACCTTAATTGAGCGTCAGTCAGTCGAGCAGATGGTAAATCGTATTTTAGCTTTACCTGAGCGAAGTCGTATTCAAATTCTGGCACCTGTAATTAGATCTAAAAGAGGTGCTCATAAAGAAGTTTTTAAACGGGTACAACGCGCCGGATATGTGCGTGTCATTGTCGATGGTACTATGCATGAGATTGGTGAAGAATTTGATTTAGAAAAGAATAAACGCCATTCAATTGATATCGTTGTTGATCGTTTAATTGTTAAAGAAGGTATTCGTTCGCGACTTTTTGATTCAGTAGAGGCTGCTTTGCGTTTATCGGATGGTTATATGAATGTTGATGTTATCGGTAGTGATATGATCAATTTTTCAGAGTACTATGCTTGTCCTAAATGTGGTTTTACTGTAGGTGAAATGGAACCGCGTCTATTTTCTTTTAACGCACCATTTGGAGCCTGTCCTGATTGTGATGGCTTGGGTGTGAAGTTATCAGTCGATGAAGATTTAGTCGTCCCAGATAAAAGTAAAACTTTGGCAGAAGGTGCAATCGCACCATGGAAGAATTCGAAGTACTATGGGGAAATGCTTGAACAAGCTTGTGCAGCGTTAAAAATTCCCCTAGACAAACCTTTTGGCAAATTAACCAAAAAGCAAAGAGAGACGATTCTGCATGGCTCGACTAAGAAAATTAAATTTCACGTAACTGGTGATTTTGGCGTTAATGACACTACTGCACCTTTTGAGGGTGCCATGGAAAATGTTGAAAGACGCTATTACCATCCAATGTCCAAATTCATGCGTGATGTTATGGGAAAATATATGACTGAGCTGACCTGTTCAACCTGTCATGGCAAGCGGTTAAATCGTAAAGCCCTGGCTGTCAAAGTCAATGGCAAAGACATTGCCGAAGCTTCTGATTTGGCAATTAGTCATGCTCTTGAATTTTTCACAAATATCAAACTTGACGAGCAGGAGTCAGTAATTGCAAAACCGATATTAAAAGAAGTGCGCGATCGACTCAATTTTTTGAATAGCGTAGGCTTAGATTACCTGACACTGTCACGTTCTGCTAACACTTTGTCTGGTGGCGAAGCTCAAAGAATTCGACTCGCAACTCAAATTGGTTCTAATCTTTCAGGTGTTATGTATGTTCTCGATGAGCCTTCAATTGGTTTGCATCAACGTGATAATGACAGGTTGATAGCTGCTTTAAAGCGCATGCGTGATTTGGGCAATTCACTTATCGTTGTCGAGCATGATGATGAAACTATGAGACAAGCTGACTACTTGATTGATATGGGGCCAGGTGCTGGTACATACGGCGGTGAGATTATGGCTGCCGGAACTCCTGAAGAAGTTGAACAAAACAATAAATCCTTAACCGGACAATATATGGCTGGTAAGAAGTTTGTCCCTGTGCCTTTGAAAAGGCGTAAAGGCAATGGCAAGAAAATCACATTAACAGGTGCGGCAGAAAATAATCTTAAAAACCTCAAGGTTGAGTTTCCCCTTGGCAAATTAATTGTGGTTACCGGAGTTTCCGGATCCGGCAAGTCAACTTTAGTTAATATGATATTAAAGCGTGCCTTGGCACAGAAATTAAATAGAAATCAAACCAAACCTGGCAAATATAAGAGCATTAGCGGATATCAAAATATTGAAAAGATTATTGATATTGACCAAAGCCCAATCGGACGCACTCCACGTAGTAATCCCGCCACATATACCAGCGTCTTTGATGATATTAGAGCGCTGTTTGCTCAGACAAATGAAGCCAAGCTTCGCGGTTATACCAAAGCACGTTTTTCATTTAATGTTAAAGGTGGTCGTTGTGAAGCCTGTCATGGTGACGGTATTATTAAAATAGAAATGAATTTCCTACCGGATGTTTATGTTCCGTGTGAAGTATGTCATGGCAGTCGCTACAATTCTGAAACTTTAGAAGTTACATACCGTAAGAAGAACATTGCACAAGTATTGGATATGACAATCAGTGAGGCTTGTACATTTTTCAAAAAAATTCCTAAGATTGCTCGTAAATTGCAGACAATCGTGGACGTTGGTTTAGGCTACGTCAAATTGGGTCAGTCTGCTACTACTCTTTCTGGTGGTGAAGCTCAAAGAATGAAGCTGGCAGCTGAACTGCAAAAGTTATCAACGGGAAAGAATTTCTATATTCTTGATGAACCTACAACTGGACTACATACCGATGATATCAAGCGTTTATTGGAAGTATTGCAAAGATTGGTTGATCAAGGAAATACCGTTTTAATAATTGAACACAATTTAGATGTGATTAAAAATGCTGACTGGTTGATTGACCTTGGACCCGAAGGAGGGGAAGCTGGGGGCAAAATTGTTGCTACCGGAACCCCAGAGCAAGTAGCCAAAGTTAAAGAAAGCTACACGGGGCAATATTTAAAACCAGTGCTAAAAAGGGACACAGCATTAACTAAAAAGGCTAGTGAAAAACCAGGTAAATAGTATTAATTATTTACAATAAAGTGTACAATATAGCGCAAGGAGGAATAAAAATGGATAATTTTTCTAGTTACAGAGGAAATCGCGGGTTTAACTGGGCCGCATTTATTTCTGGTATATTAATGATAATTGCTGGACTATTTTTATTGCGCCATCCTGGTAAAGCGCTACATGCATTTGTTTTGCTTTTTGCTATCGTTTCCATTGTCCAAGGTTTTGTTTGGTTAGTATTTTACAGCCGTTTTAGGTATTTTATCCCTTCTAGCTGGTTGTCAATAGTTTCTGGAGTGCTTGATATTATCGTAGGAATTTTATTTCTCTATTCCTATGATGCTGGTGGATTAACTATTGCATATTTATTTGCATTTTGGTTTCTATTTGACTCAATCTCTGGCATTATTTTTTCTTGGAATATGAGAAAGGTTTCTACCTTTTTCTTTTGGATAAACATTATTTTAAACATTTTGGGATTGTTAATAGCAATTAGTTTGATGTTTAATCCGGCATTATCTGCATTAACCTTGATTTGGCTAGTGTCTTTCTGGCTATTGATCTTTGGAATTAACGAAATTATTGCTGCATTTGTTAACAGATAATGTATGAAAAAGTTCAAATGAACTTTTTTTTTACCCAAAAAAGTAAGGGCACACCTGGTATGTTATAATTTTAGTAATAGGAGGTCAGCAAAAATGGCTAAGCACAAAAAGCAGCTACTGATTGTTACTGGAATGAGTGGTGCAGGAAAAACCGTAGCTTCTCATGCTTTAGAAGACATGGGCTATTTTGTAGTAGATAATTTGCCTCCAACGCTTTTGCCAAGTTTTTGGGACTTGATCGTGAATTCAGATGGTTTTACCAAAGTGGCCGTGGTAATTGATTTACGTGTTAGACGGTTTTATAAGGATTTGGATAATGAAATCAATTCACTTGAAGATAACGGCAATGTTCAAACAAGGATAGTCTTTTTAGATGCGACAAATAATACTTTAGTAGCACGCTATAAAGAAACAAGGCGTGTACCACCTTTGGCCAATAACGGTCGTTTACTTGATGGTATCCTAGAAGAGAGACGAATTTTAACCGGCATCAAAAGTCGTGCAAATGACATAATTGATACGTCTAATCTAAGTCCAAAAGAATTGAAACAAGAGATGGCTAATAGATTTAGTGAAAAGCATAAACAGCCCTTTTCAATTGAAGTATTATCTTTTGGCTTTAAATATGGCATGCCGATTGACGCTGATATTGTGATGGATGTCAGATTTTTACCTAATCCATTTTACATTCCAGAATTGCGACCATTTACCGGTCTTGATAAGAGAGTTTTTAATTATGTGATGGAGAAAAAAGAAACTCGCAGCTTTTATCAGAAATTTTTGGATTTATTAAAAGATGCTTTACCAGGATATATCAAAGAAGGTAAAAGCAAGTTAACTATTGCGATTGGTTGTACAGGTGGACAGCACCGCAGTGTAGCAATCGCACACCAATTAGCAAAAGATTTGGCTGAAGATTACACGGTTGACATCACCCATCGTGAAATTAGTCGTTACGCTAGAAATAGGTGATTAAATGACATTTGATGAAAAAGCAATTTGCACTACGAAAAGCAGGAGACCTAAGGTTGTAGTTATTGGTGGCGGTACAGGGTTGCCGGTTGTTTTAAATGCGCTCAAAGAGAAGAATGCTGATATCACAGCGATAGTGACAGTATCAGATGACGGAGGTTCTTCTGGTTCTATTCGCAATTTTATTAATGTTGTTCCACCTGGTGATATCCGTAATGTTTTAGTTTCGTTAAGTGAAATTTCCCAGGAAGAAAAAGATGTCTTCCAGTATCGCTTTGATTCTTCCGATTCATTTTTCTCTGGCCATGCCATTGGTAATTTGATTATCGCTGCTTTGAATGAAATGCACGGAAATATTTTTGATGCAGTACAGTCTTTATCTACAATGATGAGAGTGGACGGCCATGTTTTTCCAGCCTCTAATGAGCCCTTAACGCTCAATGCAGAATTTGTTGATGGTTCTATTCAAGATGGTGAAAAAGAAATTACTGATAAAGACAAAAGAATTAAACGAGTATGGGTTACAAATACAAATTCCAAGTCTGAACCAGAAGCTGTACCGCCAGTTTTGGAGGCAATAAAAAATGCTGATGCTGTAGTCTTAGGACCAGGAAGTTTGTTTACATCAATCTTGCCTAATCTAATGATTCCTAATTTAGGAGATGCCGTCAAAAAAACTAATGCAGAGGTAATTTATATATGCAATATTATGACACAATTAGGTGAGACCGATCATTTTTCAGATTGTGATCATGTAAGAGTAATCAATGCCCATCTTGGCGGACACTACATTAATACGACTTTGGTTAATGGTGCCAAAATAGATATGTCTAAGTTCAATCCTAAAGATTATGACGCCTACCTTGAACCTGTTAAAAATGATTTCAAGGGATTGCGTGAGCAGGGGTGTCGCGTGATTACTGATGATTTTATTGACCAGCATAGTGGCTTGGTTTTTCATGATGGTAAAAAAGTAGCTGAGGAAATCATCAACTTGGCATATGCCGCAATGTCTCGCAGGAAGGAATAACAAACAATGGCAAGCTATGCAAGTAATGTGAAAAAAGAGTTGACCTCATTACCTATTCATCCTGAACATGCTAAAGCAGAATTGGCTGCTTTTTTGCGCATGAATGGTGTCTTAAATTTTCACGAGCATCAGTTTAGCCTTGATATAACTACTGAAAATCCTGCAATTGCCAGACGTATATTTTCTTTAATAAAAACTGCATATAAAGTTGAGCCACAATTAATAGTTTCACGCAAAATGAAGCTTAAGAAAAATAACCAGTATTTGGTACGACTGCAAAATCATGTCAAAGAAATACTGAATAATTTAGAAATTTTAACGCCCTCGTTAAATTTAATCACCAGAATCCCAGACAGAATCATTAAGTCACGTGAAGGAGCAATGTCATATCTCAGGGGTGCGTTTTTAGCCAGTGGAAGTGTGAATAATCCCAATACGAGCAGGTATCATTTAGAGATTTATTCTATTTATCAAGATCATAATGATGATTTACTTAAGATTATGAATGATCGTTTTAATTTGAATGCTAAAAGTACGAAAAGACGACGAGGTTATATTGTATACCTAAAAGAAGCTGAAAAAATTGGTGACTTTTTACATATTGTTGGAGCGTTGAATGCGATGCTGTCTTTTGAAGATCTGCGCATTATGCGTGACATGCGGAATTCTGTGAACCGGCTTGTTAATTGTGATACAGCCAATTTAAAAAAGACGGCAAATGCTGCAGCGAAACAGGTTGAAGACATTGAGCTAATTGAGCGCAAAATTGGCTTAGAAAATATTCCTGAAAAATTGCGGGGTTTGGCTAGACTAAGATTAGATGAACCGGAACTTTCACTCAAAGAAATAGCACAGCAAGTTCCGGACGGTCCGATATCAAAATCAGGAGTCAATCATCGTTTTAAAAAAATTCATGATATAGCAGAAAAAATACAGAAATAAAAAAGAAACCCATCCATGCGGATGGGTTTCTTCTTTAATACAAGCTGATTGCTAACGTTTATTTCTTTTGGTTAACCATAATTTCATCGATTAAACCATAGTCTTTAGCCTGCTGAGCTGTCATGTAGTTATCGCGCTCAGTATCCTTTTGAATCTTTTCTAAAGGCTGGCCAGTAGTTTCATGTAAAATCCGGTTAATCTTTTCACGGCTCTTTAAAATCTCATTGGCTGCAATTTGAATATCAGTTTGCTGACCTTGAGCACCACCTAAAGGCTGGTGAATTAGAACCGTTGAATTAGGTAATGCAAAACGTTTACCTTTTGCACCACTAGTAAGTAAAATGGAAGCCATAGAGGCTGCCATACCAATAGCGATGGTTGAAACATCTGATTTAATAAAGTTCATGGTATCCATGATTGCTAAACCAGAAGTAATCACACCACCCGGTGAATTAATGTAAAGTGAAATGTCCTTGGTGTTGTCTTGAGCATCAAGAAATAGTAATTGTGCAATAATTGAATTTGCCATATCATCGTTAATTTCACCACTTAGCATGATGATTCTGTCTTTCAATAAACGTGAATATATATCATATGCGCGTTCGCCGCGTGCAGTTTGTTCAATAACTGTAGGTACAAGCATCTTTCTACCTCCTAAATATAATTAGCACTCTATCAAGTACAGTGCTAATTAAATCACTTACATTACGTGCTGTCAATGAAAGTGTATTAATTTTGTATTCTTTTTAATGAGGTTTTTATTATATAATTTAAAGGTAAACTTAAATATTGGAGGATATATTTTGAAGCTTTGTAAGAAAATAATAACCTATTTACTGACTATAGTTGCCGGACTATTGATCTATACCGGTTTGTCAACTACATCAGTTGCGGCAGATTCCAGTAGCACTCAGCCGCCAGTTCAAGATGATAATAATAAATCATCGAACAGCTCAACTGATGCAAGTTCTGATAATACTGATACCAATAAATCTGGTCAAACTGATCAAAATGGTACAGATGATCAGGATAATACTAAACCTAAGCCAAAACAGGTTGTTACTGGTTTTGCTATGATGACAAAAGTTGCCGGTAATAAAAACTATAAGGTTTGGAAAGAAGTTAAAGACGGCAAAGTTAATACTAAAGTAGCTGATGGCATTAATTTTCAGTACAGTCATATTCAGTCAGATCAACTGATCGAAACCAAGAAATATCGCTATTGGCGTATTTATGTCAATGGTCGTGAAGTAGGCTATGTAAATGAGAATTACTTTGACAGAAACAAAATCGCTGTTCCTAAGACTGTTACTTTGGTTCGCAATGAGTTTTATGACTTTTCAACAAAAGATGCAATTTCATATGTTACAAATAGTATGGGAACAGTAATTGACAATAGTCAGGTAATTGTTTCTAAAAATAGTATAAATTGTGGTACTCCTAAAACATATAAAGTGAAATATACATATGGAGACGCAACTGCCACAGTTAAAGTGACTGTTAGAAAGAGTACTAAAGAAGGAGTTGTTGATGCAGACACATTTAATTCCTTCCCTGCTCAACCGGGCACAAATGATTATCAAGCTTGGAAAACTCATTATGGTTCATCCTTAAATTATGTTAGTCCAACAGAGTATAGTCCTGAAGATAGCAAACATACCTTAACTAGTGGTGATTTAACTTTAAAGACGAAATTTTATCAGCCAGTTTTACTCAGTGTAGCAGATCCAACAGATGATAACATTAATCGTGTCGGTCATATTCCAGAAGGAGTAACCGTTTCTGATGGTTGGGCCTATACCAGTCTTTTGAGCCATACAGATGTAATGTCTGGTCACATTGTTGGTTATGATTTGAACAAATTAACTAATCCATATAATTCACAACACTTACTTGATATGACCCAAAAGAAGTTTAACAATTATGTTAAGCATATTAAAGTAAGTCCATATATTCCAATCGGTCATGGTCAAGCTATGGGCTCAAGTGACAAATACATTTATGTTTTAAACAACGACAATACGTTAAACGACACGAATAATTCTGAAGAATTAATTCAAATACGTAAAAGTGACTTGCAGATTAATAAAATCTGGACAATCAAAACGTGGATTGATGACGGCAAGACTAACCGCTATTTCCAAAATGGTGTGATGATTTCCGATTATGATATGTACACCGTTTATCATGATACTGAAAATAATTGTTATGAATACTGGGAATTTACTCGTACCGGTGATAACTGGTATCCAAAGTTAGTAGGAAAAACTGATGGCAACTTTGTTAATAACAACGCTCCAGTACAGGGGTTTACATATGATGCTAAAAACAAAAACTTTTATTTAGCCTTTAATGATTTAATCTTTAAGATTGGACGTAATGGTAAAATAAAGGATACCTATTCATTTGATACTGGTCGTGAAATTGAGGGACTATCAGTAAGTGATAATAAGTTATATGTTAATTTAGCTCAAAGAGCTGAGTTACTCGTAAGCACAAATATTAATTAGAACAAAAATTATTCAAAATAAGAGCTAACATGCTCTTATTTTTTTGCTTATTTACTAATAAATTTATATGTAATGCATGCTCCAAAAAGCAAGCGTATTTAACCCTAAGATACCTCAATAGAGAAGGTAACCCGAATAATTCCAGGCATAAATAAAAAAGAGCTTTAGCTCTTTTTTTCTTTTTTTTGGCATTCAGGACATATACCGTATATTTCAACGTGACTAGAGGATGTGACGAACCCAGTTTGCTTTTCGGCTTCTGTTCTCATGCGGTTTTCAATTGTATCAAATTCAGGATAATAGACGTCAGCAATTTTGCCACACTTTTTACAGATAATATGAAAGTGGGGTTTGACAAAGTAATCGTAGTGCAGAGAATCATCACCATTTTTTATTTCAATTACAATTCCTGCATCAACTAATTTGTTTAGAGTATTGTAAACCGTGGCACGATAAGTAGGTTCATCACCACTAATTGCTGAAAAAATTGTAGCCGCAGTAGGATGATTATGATGTGCCATTAAGTATTCTAATATTTTTAAACGGGGCTTAGTTGCTTTTAAGTGATGGTTACGCAATAAGTTTTCAGCATCATCATGAAAATTAGGCAAAGTTCTCATCTCCTTTATTATTTAGTTATAGTTTAGCATTTTTGGTAAAGAAAAAACCGCCTTAAGCAAGGCGATTTTATTTAATTATTATTTTTCTTCTTGATGTTTTCTGATAGTTGGCATAATCAAACCAAGTAACAGTAATACTACGGGGGTAGCGATATTTAGACATAATGTAAATGGATCAGATGAGTACATACCCATTAAACAGCATGCAGTAGTAACTGCCAATCCCCAAAGGCCAGCTATATATGCCAGCCATTGATGCTTGGTCATTTGGTAGTTGTCAAAACCCTTGTGGAACTTTTCATGTTGTTTTCGTAAAGCCAAATATGCAATAAAAACCCATAGATAACGCATTGGCATCACAATCGAATTGAGTTTGACTAATTGCGCCATTACTGCTTGTGCATCAGGCATAACGGCTTGAAGTGCTATAATTCCACCCGAAAGTATAACAATCATCCAAATACCATTAATGTAGGCACCATGCTTATTAACTTTTAAGAGCTTTTTAGGAATGAAGTCTTTAGCTTCTTTGCCTCCTAACAGCATTCTAAGAGGAGCATCAATACTTATAACCAATGCGGAAAATTGACCTATCACATTGCACCAGGCATAAATGTAGAGGAATAATCCACCAACTCCGTAATATTCACCTAATTTTTGAAAGGCAATGTAAGGACCGTTTGAAATGTATTCATTCAAATTGCCATTAACGGTCTTTGGATCAAACATTAATGCTAAAGCTATTGTGCCCAAAATAGCTGAAATCATCACCATTCCGGCTAAACCTAACATAGCTTTAGGGAAATTTCTTGATGGATTTTTCAGTTTATTAACATATGGCGAAATCTTCTCTGCTCCACCAATAGCAAATACTAAGATAGAAAGAGAAGTAAAATACTTAATGTTAAAATCTGGCACAAAGTTTTGCCAATTCCAGTTTACAGTATTGAAATTAGCGTGCGGATTAATCATTGGAGCCGCAAACATCATAATAATAAATAAAATTGACATGATGAACATTGAGGTACCAGCTATTGTCGACAAAGTTTTGATTACTGGAATTCCCCGGCTGGCTACCCAGCAAAAGAATAAAAAGACTACTAGTGTAGCTAATTGTGTCCAAGCTGTTGGCAGACTGTCATACCAGTTTGTATTTCCAAATATACCCCAGGCCATGCCTCTCAGGCCACCTGTACCTTTACTGGAAATGTAAACCACGTGAACAGCCCAAAAGGTCCAGCCAGCATAATAAGCCCATTTAGGTCCAATGGTAGCGTTAATCCAAGAGGCAACACCGCCTTCAGAATCCTTAAAAACAGACCCCAGCTCACCAACCATTAAGGCATAAGGAATAAAGAAAAGCAGGAAAATAACAATCCAGCTGAAAATTACCTTTGTACCATCAAAGTATATAAATCCGTTAACAACGTTGCCAAAGCTCCATACTATAGAAAAAGCCATAGTAGCAAGCGTTGTCCACATCATCTTTTTAGAATTGTTTGGTGTTTCACCCATGAAACTACTCCCTTATTTTAAGATAACAATTTTATTATTTTAGCTTAAATGGTTATAAAAATCTAATAAAAAGTAGTTTATTTTTATAACGGCGGTAATTATTGATTTATGCCCGGAAAAGTGCAAAACTGTTATTATATTATAAAAGAAGGGTTGTAAGCTTTAATGGAAAAAAAATTTAAAAACAAATTGCTAGTTGCTGGAACCATAGCAGCAGTTGGCTTATTTGTCGGGAGTAATAATTCATACATTTCTGCTAAAAGTTATCATAAGGCTGTTACTAAGATAGCTGGCAATGGCAACTATGCAGTTTATCATAGTGCATCAAAGAAGGGACCATCTGGGAAATTCACCTCTACGAAGTATTTCAAACACGCACAGATTCAGTCTAAGAAGTCTATTGCCACTAAGAAAGGCAAGTTTTGGAAAATAATTGTTGATGGTCGCACAGTTGGCTGGGTTAACCAAAACTTTTTTGCTAGAAATAAGATTTCAGTAGCTAACAAAGTTAGTTTAGTACAAAATAATCAATATTCATTTAATACTAAAGATGCGATTAATTATGTGACTGATAGTACTGGAACCGCTGTTGATGCAAATAAAGTTAATGTTTCTAAATCTAAGATTGACTCGGGTACGCCAGGAAAGACTACTGTAGATTACAGTTATGGCAAAGCCAAGGCTAGCGTAAATGTCACAGTTCGCTCTGACAAGAATGAAGGTATTGCAAGGGCAAATAAAACTCCTAAAAATGGTCCAAAGGAAGTTTCTACGTGGAAGGGAAGTTCTAAGTCTTCATCCAGAAATTGGAATGCAGCTCATCACTATACTCCTGAAACCAGATCTAATACTTTTAAAGCTAATGGTTTAACTTTGAAAACTAAGTTATTCCAACCT
The DNA here is from genome assembly GCF_000760615.1 of Lactobacillus sp. wkB10. Classification (NCBI taxonomy): domain Bacteria; kingdom Bacillati; phylum Bacillota; class Bacilli; order Lactobacillales; family Lactobacillaceae; genus Lactobacillus; species Lactobacillus sp. wkB10. The sequence goes on from NZ_JRJB01000001.1 coordinate 191,229, forward strand.
CGATTTGTGAGTCTTGACTACAATAAGGCGGGAGATAAAATGGGTCAGGTAGGTGTAATTCCTGAAGGAATTACTGTTCATGGCTCGAACTTCACTGTTGCAGTCTTTAACTCAAGCAAAGCACAAAACGGTCACTTAGTTTCTTATGACTTAAAACACATTAACAAGTTTAAGGCTCAAAACTTATTAACCCTAAACTGGTCAACTTTTAAGAAATATGCATCGCATATTAAAGTTAGTCCTTATATTAAACTAGGACATGGTCAGGCTATTGGTTCATCTTCTAAATATGTTTACGTAATTGCAAATAATAATACTTCAAGCAATTCAGATGCTTCTGAAGAAATCTTGCAAATACGTAAGTCAGATATGAAGATTAATCAAATTTGGACCTTTAGAATTTCTAATTACGGTAATCCAAGATATATTCATAATGCTACATTTGCCGGTGACAATACAATGTATTGCCTGTTCCATAATGGTGGCCACGGTTATTATGAATATTGGAAAGTTACCCGCAGTGGTGATACCTGGACTCCAGTTGAAGTTGGCGCTACGAAAGGCAACTTTGTAAGCAATCATTCGCCAGTTCAAGGATTCACTTATGATCAAAAGCACAGTCAATTCTATGTTGGCTTTAATGATTACATCTTCAAAGTTGATAAAGATGGTACATTTAAGAAGACCCATCATTTGAATGTTAGACGTGAAATTGAAGGGCTATCCTCATATGGCAATAAGCTTTATGTTGAGTTTGCTCAAAGGGGAGAATTAACAGCCGGTAACACGAATTAAAATTATTTACTGAGCAGCTTGATTATCAAGCTGCTTTTTTTGTCTATCATTTTTGAACTTGATATAAATGAAAAATACTATCAATTATGAGTTTAGTGCTAAAATTTATACTTCAACTTTTACTTTAAAATGTTTTAAAAGTAATTAAGACTTTCTATATTCGACCCCCATTGATTTCAAAAGAAGCCGGTTTCCTGTATTATGGTACGCAACAACATAAATAGAAGTTACTTTAAGGAGAATTTTTTGGTTAAAAGAGACTTTATTGATACTTGTAGCTTTTCAAAAGACGAAATGCAATATTTAGCTGAACTCGGTATAAAAATTGAAGCAACTATTAATCATGGATATTATCCATCGTTATTAAAAGGAAAAAGTCTGGGTATGATTTTTGATCAGGTATCTACAAGAACACGCTGTTCAGCTGAAACTGCAATGACTGAACTTGGCGGTCACGCATTGTATTTAGCACCTGGTCAAATTCAATTGGGAGAAAATGGTCATGAAGGCTTAGCTGATACGAGTCATGCCCTAGGTGATCTGGTTGATATCATTGGGGTTAGAACTGCCAGTCATGAGGATATTATTGAAATTGCTCAAAATTCGCCTGCACCCGTAGTTAATTTTATGAGTGATAATGATCATCCAACACAAGCCCTTGGAGATTTAATTACAATCAAGGAATTTTTGCCTCAAGGAAAGAAACTATCTGATGTTAAGCTGGTTTTTGTGGGGGATGCAACTCAGATTACAGTTTCAGCACTATTTTTATGTGCACAAATGGGGATGCACTTCGTTCAGTATGGTCCTAAAGAAAAACATCTGTCTATGGAAATATTAGATAAAGCCGCAAAAATTGCTCAAGAAAATGGTGGCACAATTACACTATCCGAAGACGAAAAAGTTTTAGAGGATGCTGATTTCGTTTATACAGATGTTTGGTATGGTCTATATGATCAAGAGCATAGCAAAGACGAATATATGAAACTTTTTTATCCTAAGTATCAGGTTAATGATGAGCTACTAGCTAAAACAAAAAATCCGTCCGTTAAATTTATGCACTGTTTGCCAGCAAACCGGGGTGAAGAAGTAACGGCTTCTGTGCTTGATGGCAAAAAATCTATTGTCTGGCAGCAAGCTGCAAACAAAAAAACAGCAATGAGAGCAGTATTTACGTATTTGCTTAAAGGTAATCTAAATAGTGAGAACCAAGAAACTATACAAAATTTATTAGCTTAAAACAGAAAGAGTATCTTTTGCTAAATTGCAAGAGATACTCTTTTCGTTTCAATGGGTCCCCTGAGAGTCGAACTCAGATTTTAAGAACCGGAATCTTACGTGCGATCCATTACACTAAGGACCCAGAATTGGCACAACAACAAGTATAACAGAAAAAAACTAAAAATTGAATTGTTTTTTCTTTGATAAACGAAAAAGACAGTAAGACATTTTAAAACAAAAGTTGGGTAAAATATTAAGACTTTCTAATTGCTTTGATTTCACTTGAATTATTTTTTGTGTGTTGCTATACTATAGTTGTCGATTGAGAAATGAGTAACTTGATTAGCGTCAGGTCACGTTTCTCATATATTTTTAGACAATCTGGGACACCTAATGACAATAAATGGGTCAATTTGGTCCCGGAAGAAGGAGAGATATTGATGTACTCGGAATTTCCCGTGCTTGAAGCTCTCGTTCCTGACATCTTAAAAGTTTTTCGACAAAGATATCTTGTTCTTGAGCAAATATCACTTAATGCACCAGTAGGACGCAGAAGTGTGGCTCAGTCACTAGGACTTTCTGAAAGAAATGTGCGAACAGAAACTGAGTATCTTCGTGATCATGGTTTGATTGAGATCAAAAGTTTTGGCATGTTTATGACAGAAAAGGGCAAAAAGATATTGCAGGAGGCTGCTCCTCTGATAGATCGTTTGTTTAACGCTCGCAAAACAGAAATTGATTTGGCGCGTAAACTTGGTATCGAACGGACAATTATTGTACCGGGTGATAGCGATTTACAGGACTTGGTTTATGAGAGAATGGGTGAAGAGCTTAATGCAGCTCTGGATCTTCTTTTGCCGTTAGGACATTCAATTATTACTGTTCTTGGCGGTGAAGCTCTTGCAAAATCGACTAGGAATTTGTCTAAAAGTTTAAGTAAAAATCGACAACTGGTATTTGTACCGGGTCGTGGAGCTTTGGGCGAAAATGTTGCTATTCAAAGTAATACTATCGTTCAAGAAATGGCTGCTGAAACAGGTGGTAAATATAAAACGTTATATTTACCAGAACAGATTTCATCAGCTGCATACAAATCTTTAATTCGTGAATCTACATTTACTGATGTCCTTGGAGATATTTCACAAACCGATGTTGTAATTCACGGAATTGGACTAGCTCACGACATGGCAAGACGCAGAGGATACGATTCAGTTCGTTTGTCCGAGTTGCGTGAAAAAAAAGTAGTCACCGAGTGTTTTGGGTGTTTTTTCGATGGCGAAGGAAAGATTGTTGACCGCGTGCATCAGGTTGGCTTGCAGTTTGAGAATCTAAATAAAATACCTCACATATTTGCATTTGCTTGTGGTGGCCGCAAGGCTAAAGCAATCAAGGCTTATATGCCCAATGCTCCTCATCAAACCTGGTTAATTACTGATGAAGGAGCCTCAGAGAAGATTTTAAAGGAGAAATAATTCTCATTTAAAATAAATTGATGTTTACAGTTCTTACATAGTTCTTAAGGAGGACTTTAGAATATGACAGTTAAAATTGGTATTAACGGCTTTGGCCGTATTGGTCGTTTGGCATTCCGTCGCATTATGGATTTGGGCGAAAAGTCAAAGGATATTGAAGTTGTTGCTATTAACGACTTGACTACTCCAGCACTTTTGGCACACTTGCTAAAATATGACTCAACTCATGGCACTTTCAACCACGAAGTTTCAGCTACTGAAGATTCAATCGTTGTAGATGGCAAGAAATACCGTGTATACGCAGAACCTCAAGCTCAAAACATTCCTTGGGTTAAGAATGATGGTGTTGACTTTGTTCTTGAATGTACTGGTTTCTACACAAGTAAGGCTAAGTCACAAGCTCACCTTGACGCAGGTGCCAAGAGAGTCTTAATTTCAGCTCCTGCTGGTAATGACTTAAAGACTATTGTTTACTCAGTAAACGATGACACTTTGGATGCAAACGACAAGATCGTTTCTGCTGGTTCATGTACTACTAACTCATTAGCACCAATGGTTGACGCTTTGCAAAAAGAATTTGGTATTAAAGTAGCTACTATGACTACTATCCACGCTTACACTTCAACCCAAATGCTTTTGGATGGTCCTGTTCGTGGTGGTAACATGCGTGCCGCTCGTGCTGCTGCAGTTAACATTATTCCTCACTCAACTGGTGCTGCTAAGGCCATTGGTCTTGTTGTTCCAGAATTGAACGGTAAAGTTAACGGCCACGCACAACGTGTTCCAGTTACTGATGGTTCATTAACTGAATTAGTTTCAATCCTTGACAAGAAAGTTACTGCTGACGAAGTTAACTCAGCATTGAAGAAGTACGAGAGTCCATCATTTGGTTACAACGATGATGAAATCGTTTCAAGTGATGTAGTTGGTATGACTGCTGGTTCAATCTTTGACCCAACTCAAACTATGGTAACTACTGCCGGTGACAATCAATTAGTTAAGACTGTTGCTTGGTACGACAATGAATACTCATTCACTTGCCAAATGGTTCGTACTTTGTTGAAATTTGCTACTCTTTAATCTGTAATATTTGATTACTGTTAGGTGGTAAAAGAGAAGGCGGAGGGAAATTCTTCCTTCCGCCTTTTTTTCAAAATTAAATAAATAAAGTTATCGGAGGATATAGATGGCTAAATTAATAGTTTCTGACCTTGATGTAAAAGGCAAAAAAGTTTTAGTCCGTGTTGATTTTAACGTACCAATTAAAGATGGTGTCATTGGAGATGACAACAGAATTGTTGCTGCACTTCCTACTATCAAATACATTATTGAAAATGGTGGTAAAGCAATTTTGCTTAGTCACTTGGGCCGTGTAAAGTCTGATGACGATAAGAAAGAATTGTCATTAAAACCAGTTGCAGAACGTTTAAGCGAACTTCTGAAGAAACCAGTAACTTTTGTTCCTGCTAATGAAGGCAAAGAAGTTGAAGATGCTATTGCCAACATGCAAGACGGAGATGTTACTGTTTTAGAAAATACTCGTTTCCAAGATATTGACAATGATTTTGGCAAACGTGAAAGCAAGAATGATCCTAAGTTAGGTGAATACTGGGCTTCATTAGGTGACATGTATGTTAACGATGCCTTTGGTACTGCTCACAGAAGTCACGCTTCTAACGTTGGTATTGCTGAAGCCATGAAGAAGGACGGCAAGCCAGTTGCTGCAGGTTTCTTAATGGAAAAAGAAATTAAGTTCTTGGGTGATGCTGTTGCTAACCCTGTACATCCATTCGTTACAATTTTAGGTGGTGCCAAGGTTTCAGACAAGATCGATGTTATTACTAACCTCATTCCAAAATCTGACCACATTTTAATTGGTGGTGGTATGGCTTACACATTCTTAGCAGCTCAAGGCCATGAAATTGGTAAATCTTTGTTTGAACCAGATAAAGTAGATCTTGCAAAAAAATTGTTGCAAGACGCTGATGGTAAAATTGTTTTGCCTGTTGACAATGTTGCAGCTACTGAGTTTTCTAATGATGCAGCTCGCAAAGTTGTAGAAGATGACATTCCTGAAAACATGATGGGTCTTGATATCGGTCCTAAGACTGTTGCCAAGTTCAAAGATGTTTTAAAGGATGCCAAGACAGTTGTTTGGAACGGACCAATGGGTGCCTTTGAAATGTCAAACTTTGCTGAAGGTACTCTAGAAGTTGGAAAGGCTCTTGCTGACTTAACTGATGCTACTACTATTATCGGTGGTGGTGATTCTACTGCTGCTGCTAAACAACTTGGTATTGCCCCTAAGATCACCCACATCTCAACTGGTGGTGGAGCTTCCTTGCAATACCTTGAAGGTAAGGAATTACCAGGAATTGCCTGCATTTCAGACAAGTAAACTTTAAGAAAGGACATTATTTACATGCGTACACCAATTATTGCTGGTAACTGGAAATTACATATGAATCCTAAGCAAACAACTGAGTTTGTTGCTGCCGTAAAGGATAAATTGCCAGAAGCAAGTAAAGTTGAAGCACTGATTTGTGCTCCTGCTGTTGATCTCGAAAGTTTAGCTCAAGCCGCAAAAGGTTCTGAATTACGTGTCGGTGCAGAAAATGCTTATTTTAAGGATGAGGGTGCCTTTACTGGTGAAACTTCACCTAAAGTTTTAAAAGAAATGGGTATGAATTACTGCATTATTGGTCACTCTGAACGCCGTGGCTACTTCCACGAGACAGACGAAGATATTAACAAGAAAGCTAAAGCTTTATTTGCTAATGACATTACCCCAATTATTTGCTGTGGTGAATCACTTGAAACACGTGAAGCTAACAAGCAAGAAGATTGGGTAGTTAGTCAAATAAAAGCTGCTCTTGCCGGTCTTTCAGCTGACCAAGTTTCTAACTTAGTTATTGCTTATGAACCTATCTGGGCAATAGGTACCGGTAAGACTGCCAGTTCTGATCAAGCTGAAGAAATGTGCAAAACTATTCGTGACACTGTTAAAGATTTATACAACGAAGAAACTGCTGAGAACGTTAGAATTCAATATGGTGGTTCAGTAAATCCTGGCAATGTTAAAGAATTAATGGCTAAACCAGACATTGATGGTGGTTTAGTTGGTGGTGCCTCACTTAAGCCTGATTCATTCTTAGAATTAGTAAACTATCAAGATTAGTTTTAAATGTAATTTATCAAAAAGTTTCTGCGATTCGCAGAAACTTTTTTGTTTAACCGAAAAATACAATTATTTTGTGCTTGATTTGTAATAAAATATAAAATACTATAATTTTATAAACAATTTATATATAAATAATAAAATGAGGCAGTGAAATGAAAAAGAAAGTTAATTTTAAACTAGCAGAAATATTGGTAGCACTCTTGGGAGTACTAATTTTAGGATTCTGTATTCAAGATAGTAACAATTTTGCTGGTTTTAGTAATACTGTAGACGCAAAACATGTTAAGGGAGATTTAGGAAAATTTACTGTACCTAAAAAAATGCGTGGCACATGGTATGGCAAATATTTTGACATTAATGGAATTAAAGCAAAGAAAATTAATAAGATAAAGATTACTGCCCACACGATTGCCGGGAGTCCATTGCATAAGCAAGAAGCTAATTTTAAAGGTACCAAAATACCTAAGGCGGCTCGGAACTGGTCGAGAACATATTATCCAGTAAAGTTTAAAAAAGATAAGGGTATAAAATACATATCCATGTATCCGTGGGTAAGTCCGGTTTTATCTGGTGAGAGTCTTGGCTTATATCATTACAAAGGACATAAGGTTTTAATTGATAGAACTACATCCTCATTTAGAATTACTAATGTTTATTGGAAAACGCGCAAGCTTGCTAAAAAATATGGAGGTCATAAGCCTAAAGAGCTAAAAAGATACGGAGAATGGTAATTCCATGCATTTTTCCTAAGTAATCGAGGTCACTATTCATAGTGGCTTTTTGTTTACTTTTAATGATACCGCTTGCAATAATGAAAATACCTGTCCATAATATGAGGTAAAAATTATAGTAAGGAGGCAATACTATGAAACTTCGTAAAACTGCCATTTGGACAGCAGCAGTAATTGCTTTAGCTGCAGCAGGTGGAATTATTAATAGCCAGACAAATCAAGCTCAGACTATTAAGGTGCAAAAATCAGTTAAGAAAATCAGTAATAAAACTAAGTATGGCTTTAAAAGAGATTTCAAATTTCCACAATCATGGCGGGGCAAGTGGTTTAGTAATACACATGGTCACTTGAGCAACATGATTATTAAGAAAAATGGTTTCAACACACCTTGGACTGGAGAATACGTTGAATTAGTTTCAGCCGGTAAAGTAAAAGGTACTGGTAAATACTTATGGCAAATGCCCCAGAGTTGGTTTACAAAACATAATAAAATATTTAAAAAATTGGGACGAGTAACCACAAAAAACTTAAAAAATAAAAAGTGGATAGTTTTTAGTCCGATTGATGAAAATAATATCAAAATAGGATATGCTTTCAGTTTACAAAATAAAAAAATTGACGGTAAAACCCAGAAAGTAATGTTTGAAGCAAATCCTAAGACTGGCGAAATCTATGATCAATTTTACCGTTCACCAAAATTAGCACAGAAATACCAAAATTATCATTTTAAGAATGAAACGTATGCTCCTGTTTTTAATCAATATCAAAAAAGTAAATATTTCAGAATAAAAACTGGTTTTTAAATGGAACCAGTTTTTGCTTTAAAAATGTATTTCTTAAATTGAATAGCAAGTTTATAATTATTACTATATAATAATTAATTTTAGGAGAAAATGAATGTCAAAAATAATTACTGCATTAACTGCCATAGCATCTCTTACTCTATCACTTAATGTACCAATTAAATCAAATCAGACGCAAACAGTGCAGGCAGTGCAAAATCAGAAGAACCAGTTTAGGCTGGGACAGCAATTTAAATTCCCAAAGACATGGCAAGGTAAGTGGTTTAGCAACAATAATCTTACACCAAGTCCCATGTTTATTCACAAGTCTGCTTTTAATACTCCTTGGGCAAATGATTATGTTAAAGTTGTGAAAACAGGTTTCATTAAAGGAACAAAAAAGTATCTCTGGCAAATGCCTAATTCATGGAAACAAAGTAATAAAAATGAACTTGCTAAATACCTGCGTGTTACAACTAGAAAAATAAATGGTAATGAATGGATCATTCTAAGCCCAGTCCAAGAGAACTCTTTTAAAAACGGTTTTGCTTTCACAATCAAAAATGAAAAATTAGCTGGTAAAAATCATAAAATTTTATTTCAAGGTAATCCACAAAATGGGTTGGTAATAAATCAATACTTTAAATCCAAAGCTTTAACTAATAAGTATAGTGCTCATGAATTTAAAAACATGAAGTATAGTAAAATTAATCCACGTTAAGATATTACGCTGTAGTCTCAACTCTCTGTGATTACAGTTTTTTTTATGAAAACTTAGGAGAAACTCGTGAAACTACTGTTAACAGGAGATAGCATTATTGCACGCAAAGAAGGCTTAAAAGAGCCTCGTATTAATGCAGAGATAAAAGAAAAAATACCAGGCACAAATTTAGTTAATACGGCAGTTTCTGGTATTAACTCAGGAGCATTTTACGCATTATTGCCAGATTTAGTGTTAAAAGTTGAGCGTTGTGACAAATTAATTCTACTCTTGGGAACTAATGACTTGGCCCTGCACAAAAATGTTCCGGTTACACAATTTAGTAAAAATATGTCTCTCATAATTTCCAGCGTAATTTGTTTATATTATCCACAAAATGTAATTTTGATTTCACCGCCTGCAGTTGATGAGACCAGACAAAAAAAGAGAAACAATCGTGAAATAGCTATTTATACTACAGAATTAATAAAACTAGCCGAAACTTATAATTTGAATTTTATTAATCTATTTCAAGCTATGATTAAACATAGTGACTTAAAAACTCTTTGTCAAGGACAATTGAATGATGGCTTGCATTTTGGAACAGAAGGATACAAGTTTTTGTCAGATTTATTGGTAAACGAACTAAAAAGGTAAAAAATACTCCTTTATTTTGTTTGCTATAGAGTTAACTCTAAGGTTTACAATCTTTTTGTAATCTTATAAAGGAGCAATAAAATGAAAGAAATCAAACTAAATAATGGTATTACAATGCCTATATTGGGCTTTGGAGTTTTTCAAATAACTGATTTGGGTATTGCTGAACGTGTGGTTGCGGATGCAATTAGAACTGGTTATCGTTTAATTGACACAGCTGCTTCTTATGGCAATGAAGAAGCGGTAGGAAAAGCTGTTAAAAATAGTGGAGTTAATCGACAAGATTTGTTTATTACTACAAAGTTGTGGGTATCTGATACTGGATATGAAGCGACCAAACGCGCAATTAAAACTTCATTAAAAAAATTACAGCTTAGTTATTTAGATCTTTATCTTATTCATCAACCATATGGTGATATTTATGGCTCTTGGCGAGCAATGGAAGAAGCTTATAAAGCGGGAACTATCAGAGCAATAGGTGTTTCTAATTTCACTTCTGACCGTGTACTTGATTTAAGTTTGTATAATGATGTTCTTCCTGCAGTAGATCAAATTGAAACCAACCCATGGATGCAAGAGACAAATGAAGTTTCTTTCTTAAAAAAACATCATATTCAGCCAGAAGCTTGGGCTCCATTTGCTGAAGGTAAACACCATGTTTTTACTAGCTCTTTGTTGTCAAAAATAGGTGCTAAATATCATAAAACTACCGGACAAGTCATTTTGCGCTGGTTAATTCAAAGAGGAATAGTAGTGATCCCAAAGTCAGTTCATCACGAACGAATTGTTGAAAACAGTAAAATCTTTGATTTCGAGTTAAGTCATGAAGAAATGGATCAAATCAGAACATTAGATAGAAATGAAAGTCAGTTTTTTGACCATCGTGACCCGGTTGCAGTTCAAAATATTCATGATTTAATTAGAAATGTAGATTGAAGGAAAATAACGTTGACAATTAAAGAAATAAGTCAGGAATTTGATTTAACAAAAGATACAATAAGATATTGGGAAAAGGAAAAGTTAATTCCTCCTGTTAAACGAGACGAGAACGGCTATCGTGTCTATGATCAGTATGAAGAGAATTGGATTTTCTATATTAAGGTTTTGCGTAAAGCGGGCATGTCAGTAAAGCAATTAAAGTATTTTGTAAACATATATCAGGTCGGTTCATCTTCTGATCAGCGAAAAAGTTTGTTAACTGATCAGCGAGACCAGCTGAAAAAACGAATGATAGATATTCAAAAAACAATTAATTATCTTAATTATAAAATCGATCATTTTGATGATCACTTGTTAACTTTTGAAAAAGAAAAATTGGCATATGAAAGCGCAGTTGAAATTTAATTCAACCCAAAAGTCCTCTTAAAATTAGGTTTTAGGAGGGCTTTTTATATTTTACTGATAGAAAAGGTTTGTAAGGACAGCTTGTATGACCAAATTTCTTTTGTTAATATTATTAATAAATTATAAATTAATTAAATAAGCTGTAAAAAACTATTTATTATCTTAATGATAGTTTAGGAGGCCAAAATGTACCAATATTTAAAAAAGCATGCATTCTTAGTTATAGTAGCCTGTTTATTACTACTAGTTAATTCAATATTGCAGGTTTTGGCTGCTACTAAAATGGCTGTGCTGGCAAACTATTTAATTGCAGGTAAAATGGAACGCTTTATTAAAATGTTGTTCATTATCTTCATGCTCTGGTTTTTAACATTTATTGTTTCCTTTTTTGAAAATTATATTCAAGAAACCGCAACGCAGGATATTCTAAGTGATATTCGCAATGATATTGTTACCAGTTTAATTAAACTTCCTCAAAATAAGTTTAAAGAAAATCCAGTTGATTATTATGAGTCTTACTTGCAAAATGATGTCAATTTAATTCAAAAAGAAGGCTTAAATACCTTTTTTCTAATTGTACGTTTTAGCGGTAATGCGATTTTTGCATTAGCAGCACTATATCTTTACAGTTATATTCTTTTTCTTGCTGCAATTATTTTAGTTTTGATAATTGTTTTAGTTCCGCGTTTTTGTAAAAAGTTTCTTACTACAGGAGTTGCTAGGATTTCTCAGGCAAATGAAAAATTTTTAAAATTTACAAGCAGCGGTTTGCACGGTTATGATACTTTATATGCCTTTAATGTTCTCAGCGAAATAAAGAAATTAGTAGCTGCTGGTTCACAATCACTAAAAGAGGCGAATGTACATAACACAGTTAGACGTTCAGCTGTTGACATTATAACTGGTGTGATTAATATAGGCAGTCAACTGCTTATTTTAGGAATTACCGGAGCCCTGCATTTTCAAGGAAAAATCAGTGCTGGGGCTAATTTGGCCACTGCCGAATTAGCTACTAAAGTGTTCGACTCAGCAGGTATTATTAACCGTTATTTTGCCCAACTTCTTTCTACATCAAGTATCTTTGCCAAGTTTAATAATTTGAAAGAAAAAAGTAAAAATAAGGTTGAGAAATTTGATAAGACAACTTTTCCAATGGAATTCAGAACTTTGGAATTTCACAATGTTTCTTTTGCATATCCTCAAGCAAAAGAAGAAATACTGCATAATTTTTCTTTTACTTTTAAAAAAGGAGATTTTTATAAGCTGAATGGTGTGTCGGGACGAGGAAAGTCGACCTTATTGAAGCTGATTACTGGTCAACTAAAGCCCAGCCGGGGAAAAATACTGCTTAATGGAGTTGATATTAATGCCATACCGCGAAGCATAATTAATTCGTTGATTGTTTATATGCCACAGGCAGTTACAATTTTTCCGCGCTCAATTGATTATAATATTTTGCTCGGTCGCAACTATAATGAAAAAACTCTCGACTTAGTAAAGAAAGATTTTAATATTAGCGATGAATGGCAATTTGATTCTCTTTCGGGTGGGCAGGAGCAGCGTGTTGCATTGGCTAGGCTGATTGATATTAAAGGTAAAATAATTTTGCTTGATGAAAGTTTTTCCAGTATTGACTTGAAAACAGCGCAAGAATTATTACAAAAATTACTTAAAAGAGTTGAAACAGTAATAGTAGTTTCACATCGAAATGAGGAAATTGCTCAATTCAATTTTAAAATTTTATCACTAGATTAGGGAGGAATTTCTAAAAATAAAAAAGTTACCAGCGAAATCAGTCTGTTTTACTGGTAACTATTTAATTAAAGTTAACATTATATTTACGGCCAATAGGTGGAAAAGTTGGCAATCTTAGCGGAGTTGTATGCCACTGAGTGAAAAGCGTAGCACATAATAAAATAAATGGAACATCTTCAGGCCGCTCAACTTCACAGATCAGGACTACTCCTTCATTTTGTATAACGGTTTTAACTGTGGCAACTTTTTTAATTCCAGAGAGAAATTTATAACTGCCCTTTTTTATGCTGCCGGTTACTATGTAATTTAACCTTGTGATATAGAAAAGATTAGCTACTTTATTGTTTAGTCTTTTAACCTTTACTAATGAGTGGTTAACAACATCAATTGTATATGAAGAAATAATTCCATTGCCGTCAGTATAAAGTCGACCAATTTCTTTACCGGTATACTTTTTTAGATAGAGGGTATGGTTAGGATTATCTAAATTGCCTTGAATAATATACTGAATTTTATTGTTTTCATTTGCCACAGGTATTTGACCATATTCCTGTTTTTGAGTTAATTCCAATAAGTAGCGCATCTAAGCACCTCTATTCTTTAGCGTTATTTTTAATAAATTTTCTTAATATGTAAGCAACTCCATTATCATTATTTGATTTAGTTTTGACCTGTGCCAACTTTTTGATTGTCGGTATTGCGTTTGCCATGGCCACGCCGGTTCCAGCGTCTTTAATCATACTGGCGTCATTTAAATTATCTCCGATAGCAGCCACCTCTTCACGTTTAAGACCTTTCTTTTTGGCATAATCAAGAAGTGCAGGTCCTTTTTGAGCTTTAATATCATTAATCTCAATGTTAGCAGCCGAACTTGAAGTAACAACGACATTTCCTAATGCATTGATTTCTTTTTTAGCTTTAGCAAAGGCAGATTGTCCGTGAGCATCAAATGCAATGATCTTCATTATTTCAATTTTATCGTTAGCTAATAATTGATCAAGATTATCAACTAAAGTCATACTTAACATTGCATCACTACCAGCAGCTGTGGCAACAGCTTTTTTAAAAGTAACACCTGGATTAAGTATCATTAATGCTCGAGCAAGATTAACTACACGTTTACTAATATCACTTGAATATATTTTATCAGTAGTTACTAATTCAAAGTATATATTATTTTCTTTAAGAATTTTTGAAATTGCGCTCGCTTTGTCATTAGGCAATTTATGTTTAACTTTTAAATTATTGTCGGCATCGTAGACTAAGGCGCCATTAATATTGATAAAGCCAGTCTTAAGGCCATATTTCTCAATGGTTCTGCGAGATTGGCGTGGTGTTCGTCCTGTTGCCACTAAAAATTCAATACCGTTTCTTTGTGCTGCACGAATTGCAGCTACATTTTCTTCTGAAATAGCCATATCGCTATTAAAAAGAGTTCCGTCTAAATCACAAGCTACTAATTTAATCAATGGTAAAATTGCTCCTCCTCCAAGTTTGATAAACATTTTGGTACTTATCATATTACTATATATGAAAAAAACCTTACTTTTAATTTTGTTGAACTTGGGTAAAAAGTAAGAAGAAATTAAAAGTACCAATTTGATTCACTTTGATAATTAATTTCATGATAACATAAAAGTTAGTGAAAGAGAGGCTGTTGAAGTAATGAAAAAGTTTATAGGTAATGACTGGGATAAAATTTTGGCTCCTGTTTTCGAAAGTGAAAAGTATCAGCAATTACATGAATTCTTAAAAAAAGAATATGCCACCAAAAAAATTTATCCAGACATGTATCATATTTTTACTGCTTTTAAATTAACTTCGTTTGCAAATACAAAAGTTGTAATATTAGGACAAGATCCATATCATAATCCTGGTCAGGCAACAGGGATGAGCTTTTCGGTTAATCCGGGGGTAAAATTGCCTCCTTCTCTGCAAAATATCTATAAGGAACTTTATGATGATGTTGGTTGCAGACCAGTTAATCATGGTTATTTAAAAAAATGGGCAGATCAAGGTGTTTTACTATTAAATGCTGTTTTAACAGTCCCTTATGGTCACGCTAACGGTCATCAGGGAAAAGGCTGGGAAGACGTTACTGATGCTGCTATTAAGGCTCTTAGTGATCGCGGTAAGGTGGTTTTTATATTATGGGGACGCTATGCTCAAAATAAAATCGTTTTAATTGACCAGAATAAAAATTTTGTGATTAAATCAGCTCATCCAAGTCCATATTCTGCGGATAGAGGATTTTTTGGATCGAGACCTTTTTCACGTTGCAATGAAGCACTGAAAAACTTTAACGAAATTCCAATTGATTGGCAATTGCCCGCAAATATAACAAAAGAAGATTTAGCATAGGTAGGAAGTAAATGAGCGTTTTTGATTTATTAAAAAATAAAGTAAAAAAAGCAGAAAAAAATATTCAAATAGTCTTTCCTGAAGCAAGTGATTCCCGCATTTTAAAAGCTGCTAGTAAATTGTCACTTGAAAAGGTTGTCACACCGGTTTTATTGGGGAACCAGGAAAAAATTATCGACTTAATTCAAAAGGAAAATTTAGATTTTGAAGATTTGAAAATAGTAAATCCCGGTAACTATGAAAATAAAAAAGTTATGATTCAGAGTTTTGTTAAAGCACGCGGAAAAGATATTCCACAGAGTGAAGTTGAAGAAACACTGAAAGACCGAAATTATTTTGGCACTATGCTGGTAGAAATGGATGAAGCTGACGGTATGGTTTCAGGAGCTGCCCATTCAACAGCTGCAACTGTCAGACCTGCTTTACAGTTAATTCATACGTCAAAGGGAATGAAACGAGTTTCTGGCAGTTTTATTATGGAAAGAAAAGACGAAAAGTATGTCTTTGCTGACTGTGCAATTAATTTGGATCCGGATAGTGAAACTTTGGCTGAGATTGCGTACCAGTCAGTTAAAACTGCCCAAATGATTGATATTGATCCTAAAGTAGCATTTCTAAGTTTTTCAACTAAAGGCTCAGCTAAGGGTGAGATGGTTACTAAAGTAAAACAGGCTGTTGAAATTTTTAAAAAGAACCATCCTGAAATTTTGGCAGATGGTGAATTGCAATTTGATGCAGCCTTTGTGCCTGATGTAGCTGCAAAAAAAGCATCTGATTCTCCTTTAAAAGGCCAGGCCAATGTTTTTATATTTCCTGAACTACAGTCTGGGAATATTTCCTATAAATTAGCTCAAAGACTAGGAAATTTCACCGCTATTGGTCCGATTTTGCAAGGACTTCGTAAGCCTGTTAATGACCTATCACGCGGAGCAAGTACTCAGGATGTGTATAATATTGCCATATTGACTGCTGCACAGGTATTACTAAGGAATGAAGAAAATGAAGCTTAATGTCAATTCAGCGCAACAAATGCAGGACTTAGGTCGGGTTATTGCTCAGACTGCCGAGGCACATGATCTATTGTTATTAAATGGTGATCTTGGAGCTGGAAAAACGACGCTAACTCAAGGAATTGGCAGAGCACTGGGAATTAAGCGACCGGTCAAAAGTCCTACGTTTACAATTGTCCGCGAATATCCTGAGGCCAGGTTGCCATTGTATCATATGGATTTTTATCGCTTGGAAGATGATGATTTATCTTCGATTGATTTGAATGCATATTTGGCTGAACCCGGTATAGTAGTGATTGAATGGCCAGAAATTGTGCAGGAACAATTGCCAGAAACTTTTCTAGAAATAACTATTAAGCGTGTTGATGATAGTTGGGATTCTACTAAGCGAATAGTTGAGTTTGATGCAAAGGGTGCAAGAAACAAACAATGGTCTAAAAGTATTTTGCAATTATTAAATTAAAAAACAGGGCTTTTATAATGTGACCCAGAATTTTTCAGATTTTAGGGTTATGTCATTAGGTCCTGTTTTTTCTATTATATTTGGTAAACCAAGTTTTTCAATGCGTCGTCGCCGTATTGCTCATCCTGAGCTATTAATATACCTGCACATGCCTCACTGTCACTTAATGCATTATGATGGTGCCAAAGTTCAACGTTAAGAGCTTTTGAAACTGTATCAAGTCTGTGATTTGGCAACTTAGGTTCAAGCAATTTACTGGTTTGTAGAGTATCAATGACAAAATAGTGTGGTTCTTGTATGTCATAACGGGCTAAACTCTGTCGCATCACATTTGTGTCAAAACGGGCATTGTGAGCAGTTACTAACATTCCTGGCTGATACAAATCTTTTATTTTGGGCCATACCTCTGCCATTGTAGGAGCATCTTTGACATCTTCAGCAGTTATATCGTGAATTTGAATATTACGTGCATCAAAAGGCATTTGGGGATTAATGACCGTATAAAATCGATCTACGATCTGGTTGTTGCGAACCATTACTAAAGCAAGTGAACAAGCACTTTCTGGATGCCGGTTGGCAGTTTCAAAATCCATCGCGATAAAATTCATTTTCTCACCTTTAAATTTTAATTTTAGTATAACATATGATGAAGCAATTAACTGAATGCGGTAAAATAGAAAAAGATTAGACAAAGGGGATTTTTGATTTGAAATTATCAGATTTAACCAAAAATGGCATAGAAATAAAGAGGCATGTTCCGCTTAGTAAATATACATTTACAAAAACTGGGGGACCTGCTGAGTTTCTTGCATTTCCACGAAATGAAAGGGAGCTAAAAAACTTAGTAATTGCCGCACATAATAACAATATTCCCTTGACTATAATAGGAAATGCTTCCAATTTAATAATTCGTGATGGTGGTATCTCAGGTATAGTCCTAATTTTAACCAAAATGAATCAAATTAAGGTTGATAAAAACAAAGTTATTGCTCAAGCGGGAGCGACTATTGTCGAAACCGCATTTACAGCTGCCCATCATAGTCTTAGTGGTTTAGAATTTGCTGCTGGGATACCTGGCAGTGTCGGAGGTGCTGTGTTCATGAATGCTGGTGCCTATGGAGGTGAAACTTGCAGCGTTATTGAAAGTGTCAGGGTAATGACGCGTTCTGGCAACTTTAAAAATTATTCTCAGTCGGAAATGAAGTTTTCCTACCGTCATTCTTTGGTTCAAGAGAATGGCGACATTGTATTAGAAGCAGTTTTTGCATTAAAAAAATCTGCAAAAACCCGCATTCTGGCGGATATGAATTATTTAAATGCTTTGCGTCAATATAAACAACCACTGGAATACCCTTCTTGTGGCAGTGTTTTCAAACGGCCAACTGGTCATTATGTTGGTCCTATGATTATTCAAGCTGGTTTACAAGGAAAACAAATTGGTGGTGCTCAAGACTCTACAAAGCATGCTGGTTTTATAGTGAATAAGGGTAATGCCACTGCAACTGACTATCTTGACCTGATTCATTTGATTCAAGAAAAAATCAAAACGAAATTTGGTCTGGATTTACACACTGAAGTTAGAATTATTGGTAAACCTAATGATTAACCCGAAAAAATTATTAAGTTTGTCTATGATAGAAGGGAGTATTTATGCAGACTAATGGAGCACACATTTTTACATGGGGAAACTTTTCAATAATTCTTGATGTTCTGATTATTTGGTTTGTGGTTTACCACCTGGTTATTTTGATCAGAGGAACCAAGGCTGTTCAGTTAGCCAAAGGAATTGTCTTGATTTTTATTGTTCGTATCCTTGCTGGCATTTTTCAGTTACACACAACGATTTGGCTTATTGATCAAATAGTTTCATGGTCAGTTGTTGGGATAATAGTAATTTTTCAGCCAGAAATTAGACGAGGTCTCGAACATTTAGGTCGCTTGCCAATTTTTGGTGGTCGAGAAGAAAGTGCCCGTACTGAATCAATTCAATTTATTAATGAACTTGATAAAGCTATTCAATATATGTCGAAAAGAAGAATAGGTGCGTTAATTACTATTCAACAAGAAACCGGCTTGGAAGACTATATTGAAACTGGGATTAAGCTTAACGCCGATGTTACGGGAGAACTGCTGATTAATATTTTTATTCCTAATACTCCCTTACATGATGGTGCAGTTATTATTAATAAGGATCATCAAATTGCAGTGGCGGCAGCTTATTTACCTTTGTCTGATAACAGTATGATTCCTAAGAGATTAGGAACTCGTCACCGTGCAGCTGTTGGTATTTCAGAGGTGACTGATGCAATTACCATAGTCGTTTCAGAAGAAACAGGTGGGGTAACGATCACACGTAATGGTCGCTTTTTAGTTGACATGACACGAGACGAATACTTAAAGTACCTTAATGCAGAACTGGTCCCAAAGAAAAATGATAATGACAAGTGGTATCAAAAAATTATACGTAAGATATGGAAATGGGGTGCCGATCGATGAAAGAGTTTTGGAAAAAATCATGGTTTATTCGGCTGGTTTCCCTTTTAATTGCTGTTTTACTGGTAATTTATGTTAATTCTACCCAAGAAGGATTTTTGTCTCAGGGACAGACGGATAAAACTAAGCAGACTGCAAATAAAACTCAAACTATTAAAGTTCCCTTACAAGTTTCTGTAGATACAGACAAATTTTATGTTGTGGGTTATCCTGAAAAAGTAAGCGTTACCCTTGAAGGATCTACTGCATTGGTTACATCAACTATAAATACCCAAAATTTTAGGGCATATATCGATCTAACGAAAAAAAGCATTGGTCAACATAATGTTAGAGTACATGTAAACGGTATTAATAAGCAAATTTCCTATTCTGTTAATCCACGCAGCGTTGAAGTTGATATTCAACGGCGAAAGTCCACAACTATGCCCGTACAAATAGAGTATAATAAGAGTGCTGTTGGACAGGGTTATCAGTTGGGACACTCCAGTGTATACCCACAACAAGTAGAGGTTACTGGAGCTCGTTCCGAGGTTGATCAGATTGATCAAATAATTGCCAAAGTTATTCTACCTAATGGAATCGATCACACTTATGAACGTCAAGTAAGTTTAATAGCTGAAGATCGTAAGGGCAGACAACTTAACGTTGTGATTGATCCAGCTACAGCCAAAGTGACAATTCCCATTACCACTTCTAAAAAAGCAGTTATAATAAAGCTGAAGCCTGAACATGAAAAAACAGATAAAGTGTATTCGCTTACTGTAAAAAATAAGTATGTTACGTTATATGGTAATGAAAAAGATTTAGCAAAAATTAAAAATTTAGAGGTTCCTGTTGATTTAGCTTCTGTTAATTCTACTACAACTAAGACTATTACTCTTGATTTACCTGATGGTATTGTTAAGTCTAATCCAACGCAAATTGCTGTAGAAGTAAAAGTAGATAATGCAAACGATTCAAAAGGAAAAAATAATTAAGATAGAGAGGTTGTTTACTAATGTTAAAATATTTTGGCACTGATGGAGTTCGTGGAGTGGCTAATCAAGACCTGTCACCAGAATTGGCGTTTAAATTGGGTCGTGACGGTGGATATGTCTTAACCAAAAATAAAGCCAAAGAAGAACAGGCTAAAGTTTTAGTCTCACGTGATACAAGAATCTCTGGCCAAATGTTGGAATATGCTTTGATATCAGGTCTTTTATCTGTTGGAATTGAAGTCTTGGAAGTCGGAGTAATAACTACCCCTGGCTTGTCATATTTAGTGCGTGCCCAAGGAGCTGATGCAGGTGTACAAATTTCTGCTTCCCACAATCCTGTCGAAGATAATGGTATTAAGTTTTTTGGTAGTGATGGCTTGAAACTGTCTGATGAAATGGAAGGCAAAATTGAACAACTAATTGATGCACCTGAGGACAAATTGCCTAGACCTTCTGCTAAAGGTCTAGGATCTGTAACTGATTTTCACGAAGGCAGCGCAAAGTATTTACAATTTATCGAAAATACAATTCCTGAAGATCTTGGCGGTATCAAAGTCGTTATTGATGGTGCTAACGGAGCTGCTAGCAGCCTAATTTCTCGTTTGTTTGCGGATTGCGGTGTTGATTTTACTACGATTGCTATTAATCCTGATGGCTTGAATATTAATGATCATGTTGGTGCCACACATACTAAAAAACTACAGGAAGAAGTGGTTAAACAGGGTGCACAACTTGGTCTCGCTTTTGATGGGGATGCAGACCGTTGTATCGCTGTCGATGAAAACGGTCATGAAGTTGATGGAGACCATATTATGTATATTCTTGGAAGCTACATGGAAGATGGTGGTCGACTAAAAAAGGACACTATTGTCACTACTGTAATGAGCAACCTTGGTTTTACGAAGGCACTACAAAGGCGTGGGATTAAAAATGTTCGTACTCAAGTTGGCGACAGGTATGTTTCAGAAGAAATGCGGGCAAATGGCTATAACTTAGGTGGGGAGCAGTCTGGTCATGTTATTATGAGTGATTATCATAATACTGGTGACGGGATGCTGACTGGCTTGCACCTAATGTTAGTAATGAAAAAAACAGGCAAAACTTTAACAGAGTTGTTAACTGATTTTAAAGAATATCCTCAATGTTTGGTAAATGTTCCGGTTAAAGATAAGAATTCTTGGAAAAATCATGAACCGATTATGAATGTAATAAAGGAAGTTGAAAGTGATATGGGAGATGAGGGAAGAGTATTAGTTCGTCCCTCAGGAACTCAGTCGCTTCTGCGTGTAATGGCTGAAGGTCCTACCCAAGAGGAAACTGATGCTTACGTCAAGAGAATAACTGACGTAGTTGAAGCGGAAATGGGCGTATAAATAAACCCCACTGTTTTTTGAGCTAAAAACAGGTAAACAATAATAAGACCCCCAAATTTACGGCAAATTTGGGGGTCTTATTCTATTTTTTTACATCTTTTTCTATATTGGCTGGCATTACATCTGCTGCTGTATTAGTTGGTTTTAAATGCTTGCCAAAGAGATATTTAGCAGTTGAAGCTTTCACAAAATTACACTCCTCAGATCTTGCTGGTGAATTTAGGACTTCATAAAATAATTCAGCTTTTTTATTAACAAGATTTGCTTTCCCATTACCTGTATTAGCAGATAATGGTATTGGAGCTATATGAACAGTATCGTAGTTAACACATAAAATATATCCATCAATGCTTCTAACATTTACAGCCTTGATATAAACACCATGACCAATATTGTAATACTACTTACCTTTAATTGTTTTATGTGGTAGGTAAAACCAGTTCATATCATAGTCGTTAAATGAAATAACGCTTGGTTATTGGATTGGATAAAGCTTTAATTTTGCCTACGTATCTTACTGAAGCACCTTTTTTAAGCAGCCCATTAGTTTTAAGATAAGAATACTTTTTCTTACCCTTTTTGTTATAAACACGAGGCTTATGATTCAAGGTTAGCTTTCCTTGCTCAGAATTTACATTTGACGTAGTAATTTGAGCTTGATCAATATTAGTTGTAGTAACTGCTAATGATGTTGTTGTCAATATTCCAGCTAATAAGTTAATAAACACTTTTTTATGAATTTTCATTATGATTACCTCTACATACTTGAATTTTAATAGTTAGCTGTTTAATTGTCTATTAAGGCTGATAATTTAACGAAAACAAAAAAGGCAACAACAAGTCTGCTTCTTTTTGAATAAAACTTAAATGTCATTTTTGCTTTTTATCTGACGACTTATGCTTGTTCAAAGGTATTTAACTGTTCTCAGTTTAAAATTTTCATCATTTATTTTTGCCCTCTTTTTGTGTTAGCAACAGTAGTTTCACGTTAAAGTATAGACCAATTATAAAAATACAGCTTGACCAATTGCTTTAAAAAAGCTAATATTCCATACGTGAGTTGAATTATTTAATTAGCCCAAAATTATATTATTGTACTAGACCAAAGGAGAAATATATGTGTGGAATTGTTGGAATTGTTGGAAAATCTGCTAGGGAAATTGTTATAAACGGATTGTCTAAGCTTGAATATCGTGGTTATGATTCAGCTGGAATTTATCTAAATAATTTAGCTGGAAAAGAATTTTTAACTAAAACAGCCGGTCGTATTCAGGATTTAAAAAATAAAATGACACCTGATGAACAAGGATTAGTTGGAATTGGGCATACTCGTTGGGCTACTCATGGCAAACCAACTGAAAATAATGCTCATCCCCAATTTGATGAAACTGAGCGCTTTTATTTGGTTCACAATGGTGTAATTGAAAACTACCAGGAATTAAAAAAGCAGTACCTTGGAGATGTTTCTTTTAAGTCTGACACCGATACTGAAGTGATAGTTCAATTAATTAGTAAGTTTGCTCGTGAAAAAAACGAAGATGCTTTTACGGCTTTAAAGCAAGCATTGCAGTTAATAAAAGGATCTTATGCCCTTTTATTGGTAGATAATCAAAATCCTGACCATATTTTTATTGCTAAAAATAAATCTCCTTTGATGCTTGGACTTGGTAATGACTTTAATGTTATTGCATCCGATGCACTATCTGTATTAGATCAAACTAAAACTTTTGTCGATTTACAGGATGGAGAAGTCGGAGATATTACTAAAAGTGGATATAAGCTTGAAACTATTGCAGGTCAAAAGGTTGATCATCAGCACTATGAGTTAAATATTGATGAAAGTGCTGCTTCTAAGGGCACTTATGAGTTTTATATGCTTAAAGAAATCTGTGAACAACCTACTGTTTTACGCCACTTAGATCAATATTATCTTGATCAAAATGGTGATCCTAAAGTAGATGCTAAAATTATCAATGCTTTATCAAAGGCAGACAGACTTTATATCTTTGCTGCTGGTACAAGTTACCATGCGGGTTTAGTTGGCAAACAACTTTTTGAAAAGTTGACTAAAATTCCAACTGAAGTTGGATTTGCATCAGAAGCAGGATATCATTTTCCTATGATGTCGAAGCACCCATTCTTTATTTTCCTATCCCAGTCCGGCGAAACTGCAGACTCACGAGTTGTGCTGCAACAAGCAATAAAAAGGAACATACCCAGTTTAACTTTAACGAATGTTCCTAACTCTACTTTGGCGCGCGAAGCTAATTATGCCATGTCGCTTGAAGCAGGACCCGAAATAGCTGTTGCCTCAACTAAGGCGTATACAGCTCAAGTTGCAGTTCAAGCTATTGTAGCTAAAGCTTTGGGCGAGAAATTAGGAAATAAAGACGCTAAGGCGTTTGACTTAAAAGAGAATTTTGCTTTGGCTGCTGAAGGAATTGAACAGGTAATTTCCAGTCAGTCAAAAATAGAGCAGCTTGCTCAGAAATATATTATACCAAGTCGCAATGCTTTTTATATCGGCAGGGGAATCGATTATCCAGTTGCTTTAGAAGCGGCATTAAAACTTAAAGAAGTTTCTTATATCCAAACTGAAGGTTTTGCGGCAGCAGAACTAAAGCACGGGACAATTTCATTGATTGAAAAGGGTACACCTGTCATTGCATTGATTAATGATCCGATTACAGCGGACCTCATGCGTGGCAATATTCAAGAAGTGATTGCTCGCGGAGCCAACGTTATTACAATAGTTCGTAAATCATTAGCTAAAACAAATGATGACCTTGTTTTGCCAGAAGTAAATTATTATTTATCTCCTCTTGTTAGTGTAGTGGCAGCACAGCTTTTTGCTTATTTTACAGCAAAAGATAAAGGTTTGGATGTGGACAAACCGCGCAACTTAGCTAAGAGCGTAACGGTAGAATAATATTTTGAATCATCTTTTTTAACAAAAATTTTTATTTAAAACAGAATAATTCTTGAAAAAGTCGTAAGTAATTACGACTTTTTGTATAATAAAGAAAATAGTGAAAATGTGCAGGAGGATATTATTTTGGCAATAAAGTTGATTGCGGTTGATCTAGATGGCACTTTGCTGACAACTACAAAGCAGATTTTACCGGAAACTGAACGGGTTCTTAAGCAGGCAGATAGTCAGGGAATTAAAATTGTTTTAGCTTCAGGAAGACCTTTATCTGGTGTAAAGGAATTTAATAAGCAATTAGGTTTGGAGGGTAAAAAACAGTATGATATTGTTTTTAATGGTGCTGTAATTCAGGATCTGGCAGGAAACATATTAATGAATGAAGAAATGAATTATCGTGACTTTACTAATATGCGAAAACTGCAAAGATTGGCACATGTTAACCTTCACTTTGAAACTCCTGAGTGTTACTGGACTTGTGATCGTAATATAGGTGTTAATCTGGCGAGGAATGCTACCTTTACAAATAATGTGCTTAAAGTACGTAAAGCTGAAGAAATAACACAAGACTTTACTTTTAATAAAGTGGGTCTTAGCGTACTTGATGATGAGCGAGAAGTTGATAAATTGTGGAATAATATTCCTCAGTGGGCTTTTGCAAAATATGATATTGTTCGTAGTTTTTCAAGCATCATTGAAATTAATATTAAAGACGCTTCCAAGGGAAATGCTGTTTTGCAATTGGCAGAAAGATTAAAAATTAAGCCGAGCCAAATTATGGTAATAGGCGATCAAGGCAATGATGTTTCCATGTTTACTAATCCTGACTTTATGAAAATTGCCATGGGTAATGCAATTGAAGAAATAAAAGATTATGCAAATTATGTGACAGAAGACAATGATCATGATGGAATTGCGAAAGCAATAAAAAAGTTCGTTCTGTAGTAAAATAAAGTTGAGTTGATTATTATGGTAGAAAAAAATAGAGAACATAATATTTCCGAAGCTGAGTGGGAAGTTATGAGAATAGTGTGGACTTTAGGAGAAATTCACACTGGAGAAGTGATTCAGCAGCTTCAAGCAAAAAAGAATTGGTCTGAATCTACAATCAAAACTTTAATGGGACGTTTGGTCAAAAAGGGTTTGTTAAAAACTCGTAAAGATGGTCGCCGTTTTGTTTATTCTGCTACTGTTACTCAAATCGAAATGATGATTGGGGTCACAAAAGAAATGATGAGTCATATGTGTGATATGCATAAAGGTCAGGTAATGATAGCTATTCTTAAAGATATGCCTCTTGCTCAGGGTGACATTGCTAAAATAGAAAAAGAACTTGCTTTTAAAAAAGAGAGTGCTCCCGAAATGGTTAATTGTAACTGTTTAGCTTCGGGTCAACATGACTGTTAGATTAAATAGTTAATATTATTGTGGGAGGTCAATTTAATGAAAAAATTTGCTAGTATTTTATTCCGCCTGATTTTTACTGCGACAGTTTGTATTTCTGGCTTTTTGCTACTGGAATCTCCAATAACTGTTAATGTGCAAAATGTTCGTGGCATGGCACAAACTGTAATTAAAAAAAGCGTAAATGATACTGGTGACTCAAGACTAAAAGGTACTCTAAAATTGGCTAAGGATTTTGGTGTTGAAGACAAAATTTTAGAACAGTTACCCAAAAAATATCATAATGATATGTCTTATGTTAGTCTATATAATCTCGGTGTTATTTATCAAGAAAATGGAGAAGTATCTGCTAAGAATTTGTCTTTCCCAGAAAATAATGAAGTACAGAAAGCTGTAAGCAATCTGCTGCTAAATAAAATTAACAATGGTTTAGATGAAAACAAGGATAAAGTTAACCAAACTATTAGTATTTTTCATTATTGTCTTTTTGCAACAATATTAGTTTTTATTCTAGCTGCTTTGTTGATGTTATTTGGTAAATATTGGGCTTCAATTATTTTATTAGTTGCGTCCATAGGATCATTTGGAGCACTACAGTTTTTAGCAAATCAATTAGTTCAATGGCTTGAAAGTAATGTTGCAAATGGAATTTCATTAACTACCTCCCCGATTCTATGGGGCGGTTTGGCTTTGGGCATAATTGCTGCAATTATTTGGCCTTTAATTTTAAAATTAACTAAAAAGCAGCGGTAAATAATTTAACTAAAGTATTAGCAGTATTAGCCGAATATTGATCGGTTAATACTTTTTTGCATTTTAAATCCACTACTTATATTTAGAAATTTTATGCTAAAATTGACTATGACAGTTTGAATATAGGAATAAAGGACAATTTATGTATTACTTTTTAGATAATAGATTAGATGCGAATAGTTCAGGAATAGAGCACGCAGAAGTCAAAAGATTAATGCTCTTTAAACGTAATCACGTTGAGGCAAAAATAGTGACATCGGAATATAACCGGTTTGCTCACCGAAATTTACCTTTGTATGACATGACCGATGATGATTATGTTAATAAGTTCGACTTTTTTGCCGGTACAGTAAAGTTTGCTAGTCGTATTGTAACTATAAAAGATTTGCCGATTCCGAGTGACAATAATGTAAAAAAAATTGACAATGGTTATGAAGTCTATGAGGGTCAACGTAAAACAATGACTATTATTATGTTGCCTAATGGTAGCATCGATACAATTAAATATTTTAATGCTGATGTCCACTGTATTAAACAAGAATTTTACGATACACGTGGATTTAAGAGTATGACCCAAATTTATGATACAGTTGATGGTCATTTAATTTATGAGTTGTTCTTTCGTCCAAATAATACCATTTACTATGAAATCTCATATGAAAGAAAACCAAATGTCTATCCAGCTACTAACATTCAAATGACCGACACTAATGGCAATGTCCACTCACTAATGAATAATGGTCAAGCCTTTACCATTATGCTTGATGAATTGAACGAACAAGATGGGGATGAAAGATCAACATTTATTTCGGACCGTAGCAATATTACTAATGTACCAATGATTAATATGAAAACGCCTGCCAGAAAAATTGAGCATTTTCATAGTATTCATTTTAGAGATTATTGGGATCCTACTTCACCTCTTACTTACAACTCAATTTCTAATAATGAGCTACTTAGTAAAACCGATTTAGTAATTACTCCTACAAAACAACAAGCAGATGATATGCGTAAAAGGTTGAGGACACAAGTACCAATCGTTGCTATTCCTGTTGGAATAGTGTCAGATAAGCAGCTGCATGTTGAGCATATACCAATGAGTGAGCGCACTAAAGGTAAAATAATAGTAGTAGCTAGACTATTTTATGAAAAGCGTATTGATGACACCATCGAAGCTTTTAATCAGGCTTATCAAAATAATGATTCGCTGACCTTAGATATCTATGGTTATGGTAATGGTGCTGATAATTTCAAGGAAGAAAAAAAGCTAAAAGAATTAGTGCAGGATCTTGACTTGGAGGATGTAGTCCATTTTATGGGTTATGTGAAGGATATGAATTATATTTATGATGATGCGCAGCTATCTGTTGCTACATCGAGGTATGAAGGCTTCAATCTTTCTTTACTTGAAGCCCAATCTCATGGCGTCCCGGTGATTTCATATAATATTAATTACGGAGTAGCGGATTTGGTTTCTGACGATGAAAGTGGCTTCATTGTACCTGACGGACATATTGATGATTTGGCTGCCAAAATTACTGAATTTTTTGCTAGTCCTAAATTACGCAGGAAATTCAATGATGGGGCATATGAAAATGCTAAGCGTTTTTCAAGCGAAAATGTTTGGCGTTATTGGCAAAAATATGTAATTGATACTGATAAATGAATATTTGATTATAAGAAAAACATCTGAGTCTCAGGTGTTTTTCTTTGCTCTATTTTATTGCATTTCAAAAAAATGTGAGTTACTATGGTTAATTAGTTAGCTTGCTAACTAAATTTTAGGAGGAATTTGAATGCAAAGAAAATTAGATGCAAAATTAATTTGTTCAATTTTCGCAGCCGGATTAATGTCTTTTTCAGGTGTGCTAATTGAAACAGCGGGAAACGTTACTTTTCCTGTTTTAATGAATGATTTTCATGTTAATATGGCTACCGTACAGTGGATGACAACTGGTTATTTGTTAGTTGCTTCTATTATTATGCCATTATCTGCATATTTAAAAAGAAATTTTAGTTCAAGAAAACTT
Source organism: Lactobacillus sp. wkB10 (assembly GCF_000760615.1). Taxonomy (NCBI): domain Bacteria; kingdom Bacillati; phylum Bacillota; class Bacilli; order Lactobacillales; family Lactobacillaceae; genus Lactobacillus; species Lactobacillus sp. wkB10. The sequence goes on from NZ_JRJB01000001.1 coordinate 219,657, forward strand.
TTTGTGACAGCCGCTACCTTATTTATTTGTGGTTTAGTCATTGATGCAGTAGCAAATCAATTTATTTTTCTGGTACTTGGTCGTGTCATCCAAGGAGCAGGTGCAGGAATAGCTATTCCATTAATGTTTAATATTATTTTGGAACGGACACCATTAGATAAAATTGGATTGCTTATGGGAATAGGAACAATGATTACAGCGGTCGCTCCAGCTTTAGGTCCAACTTTTGGTGGATTAGTCGTCAACACTTTAGGTTGGCGCTACATATTTATTTTTATCATTCCTGTGATGATTATTTCTCTGCTAATGGGTATAGCTTCAATTAATGATGAATCCAAAAAAATTTCACATACTCAACTCGATACAGCAGGATTTTTGAGTATTGCTTTAACATTCATAGGTTTTATTTTTGCTTTTAGCAATTTGTCTACTATATTACAAAAACCATTGATGTTCATTTTGCCTCTGGCAGTTGGTGTTATTTGTTTAATTATTTTTATCAAGCATTCATTAAATACCGCTACTCCGTTAATTAATATTAGAGTTTTTAAAAACACAAAATTTACTCAAGGCATAACAGCTTATTTTATTTTTCAAGTTAATACTTTAGGATTGTCGTTTATCTTGCCTAATTATGTTCAAATTGTTAATCATTCTACAGCAATGACTGCAGGTCTTCTGCTTTTAACCGGTGGACTTGTTGGAGCGGTGCTCTCACCAATTAGTGGCAGATTGCTCGACAATTACGGTCCTAGAAAGCCAATTATGACTGGTGCTTTTTTTGAAATAATAGGCGGCATTCTTTATTGTTTATTTGCTTCGTCACTATCATCTGGCAAAATTATTCTGTTCTATGCTATTACTATGATGGGTATAGGCCTGGTAATGGGGGACACAATGACTGCTTCCATTGGTCAACTAGATGAAAAAGAAAATACAGATGGAAATGGGCTGTTCAATATGGCACAGCAATTTGCTGGAGCTGTCGGCACGGCAATTATTTCAGCTATTATGCAATTTGTAGAACAGATGAGTAGTCAAAGCTCTACTACTGGAAAATACATTGAGGCTGCTCAGGTAGGTTTTATTTTTATTCTTATTATTGTTCTTGTTGGTGTATACTTACTTTATCAAGCTACAAAATCGGTAAAAACAAAGGAATAGAGTAAGATTAATGAACAGATTAGGATTAGCCTTACAGCGTGTACAAAATACATTTAATCGTAATGCTGATTACTACGCCAGGAAAATTGGCTTAACTGGAACACAGATGTTGATCATTGAATATTTGGCTTCATTTGCCCAAAACAAGTCAATTTATCAGAAGGATATTGAGCATGAATTTAACATTAGGAAGTCTACTGCTACTAATGTATTACGCTTAATGGAAGAAAAAGACTTGATTACCAAAAAAGTTGATCAACATGATACACGATTAAAGGCAATAATCCTAACTGAGAAAGCTGTCAAGCTTGGACCAAAAATAACTAATTATTTTATCAATTCTGAGAATAGTTATGCCGAAATTTTAGGAACTGATACAAAAAAAGAATTGGTAAAAAATCTACAGAAGCTGAACGAAGCCATATCTGAAAAATAGATCAAAAAAATAGTTATTGCTTTCATGCAATAACTATTTTTTAATTTAAATTTTTATCTTTCGTAATTAGGTGCTTTTTTTGTAATTTGGACATCATGTGGATGGGATTCTCTTAAACCAGCATTGGTAATCTTCACAAATTGAGCATTTTCACGTAGTTCATCAATAGTGGCAGCGCCCACATAACCCATGCCTGAACGCAGACCTCCAATAATTTGGAAAATAATATCAGAAACATCACCTTTATATTCCACTCGTGCTTCTACACCTTCAGGTACCAATTTATTAGCTTCATTGACACCACCTTGGAAATATCTGTCAGAGGATCCATGGGCTTGAGCCATTGCTCCGACAGATCCCATACCACGATAGGTTTTATATTTTTGACCATTGCTTTCAAACACTTCACCGGGTGCTTCAGTTGTACCTGACAACATACTTCCAAGCATGACCGCATTTCCGCCCGCAGCCAGTGCCTTAACTATATCTCCTGAGTACTTCATTCCACCATCTGCAATTATTGGTTTGTGGTATTCTCTGGCAGCAGTAGCAGCATCATAAATTGCAGTAATTTGCGGAACTCCGACACCAGCAACGACGCGGGTAGTACAAATGGAGCCAGGACCAATACCCACTTTGACAATATCAACTCCTGAATCAAAAAGAGCTCTAGCAGCATCTCCAGTAGCAATGTTGCCCGCTATTAACGTAACATGAGGAAAATGATCCCTAATTTCTTTGATTTTACGCAAAACTCCAGCTGAATGACCGTGAGCAGTATCAATGACAATTGCATCAGCACCCTTTTCGATAAGTGCTTCAGCACGTTCAAATGTATCACTTGTGACTCCAATAGCAGCAGCAACGAGCAGGTGATTGTTGTCATCGACAGCTGCTTTGGTAATGTTAGATGGAACAACAACATTTTTGACGTTTGCAACTTCGCCAGCTTGGGCAGTGATGGACATGTTTTTATGAATAACGCCTAAACCACCTTGCAAAGCAATGGCTATTGCCATTGCGCCTTCAGTTACGGTGTCCATTCCAGCACTAATAATAGGAATATTAAGTTTCAGGTTAGGCGCTAATTGAGTATGAAGATCCACTTCATTTGGCAATACATGGCTTTCCGCTGGAATCAATAACACATCGTCAAACGTTAAGCCCTCTTTAACAAATTTTGTTGTCCAATTTGACATTTAATGCACTCTCCTTTTCAAAAATATTAAAGTTAAATTGATTACACTTTACTAGTGATTTTAACCTTGGTCAAGATAAAATTATAGATCGTATTGTTAAAATTATAATATTGCTACCAAAGTATTTCAATGCAAAAATCGAACAAAAGCACAATATAAATAGTCATTGTAAGTATTAAATAAAAATGTTATGATTTTAAATATTGATTTTTACCTATATAAAAGCTTTGATGATAAAGAAGGTAATTATAATTCGGTTAAAATGTTCGTATTTATAGTGATTTTGTTAAGGAGAAAAAGATGATCCAAAAATTATCTCGTAAGTTTGTTGACGGATTGCCTAAGGCTGAACTGCATGTTCATATAGAGGGAACACTAGAAGCCGAAATGGAATTTGCCATCGCTAAGAGAAACCAGATTGATATCGGTGCTAAGACTCCAGCGGATATTGACAGGAATTATGGAGTAGGATTGCCGGAATTTCTAAAGGCATACTATAAAGGGATGCAGGTCTTGCGGACTAAACAAGATTTCTATGATTTAACTGCAGCTTTTTTGCGCAAAGAAGCTGACAGCAATGTTAAGCACCTTGAATTGTTTTTTGATCCTCAAGCTCATACTAGTCGGGGCATCCCTTTTGCTACAGTAATTGAGGGCATTCATGAAGCGATTGTTGATGCAGCATCATTAGACATTGATGTACAGTTAATAATGTGCTTTTTAAGAGAGTATTCACAAGAATCAGCAATGCAAACTTTAAAAGAAGCTGAGCCATATCATAAAAAAGGCTGGATATTAGGTGTTGGTCTTGATTCAGATGAACATCATAACCCACCGTTGAAGTTTATGCTGGTTTTTGCTAAGGCCCGAGCTCAAGGTTACTATTTAACAATGCATTGTGATCTACACCAAGTTGATTCAATTGATCATATCAAACAAGCTTTAGAAATTATTACGGTAGATCGTTTGGATCATGGCTTAAATATAGTTGAAAATGAGGATTTAATGGAATTTTTAATAGACCAAAAAATTGGTATTACAGCATGTCCCATGGCTTATTTTTACACCCGCAAAGTTATGGAACAAGAGGCCATAAATAAGCTTTTTAATAGCGGTGCACTGATTAGTTTTAATTCCGATGATCCGGCTTATAAGGGTAGTAATTATATTAATGATGTTTACTATAAATTTGCCCAAAAGTGCGATTGGAGTGAAAAAGAACTGATTCGAATAGCACAAAATTCATTTAAAACCTCTTGGATCAGTCAACAGGAAAAAGAACACTATCTTGCCCAAATAGAAGAATACATCTCAAGTAAAAGGTGATATTTTCTAAATAGTAAATATATTTTGTGCCAAAAATTAAATTATATTTAAAAAATGCTAAAAATGTGGTAGAATTTATCTAATTGTTGCTGATTTAAAAACTATGAGTAATAAGGTTAAACCAATGACAGTTTCTAAATGTATGATGATAGGTGTTCAAAACTTAAAGCAATTTTGTAAAAAGGATTGTCCTTTTAAAAATTGCTTTTTTGTGCTGGCTAGATAACTAATGAGGTCAAAAATGAACGAAAATGCGATTGAAGTTCATAATCTTTCTAAGGATTATTTTATTAGCAGCAGGGGTGAAAACTGGCGTGCAGTTGTTAAAAATATTTTTAAGCCTGAAAAGACGGCAGTGCAAGCAGTAAAATCGCTCAATTTTACTATCAAGAACGGTGAAAAAGTTGGCTTTATTGGCAAAAATGGGGCAGGTAAGACCACGACCATTAAGATGCTGACTGGAACCTTGTTTCCAACAGCTGGAACTTGCAAAGTAAATGGCTATGATCCTACAAAAAGGATAAATGATTTCAAAAAGTCAATCTCAGTCGTTATGGGAAATAGATCGCAACTTTTTCCTGATTTAACCCCTAGAGATTATTTAAAATTATTGCAGTCAATGTACGATATACCGGAAGAAATTTTTCAAAAAACGGTCAATGATCTGGCTCAAATATTAAATGTAACTTCAAAATTAGATGTACAAACCCGCAAATTATCACTGGGAGAACGAATGAAAGTAGAATTTCTGGCCGGCGTAGCAACTAGACCAAAAATACTCTTTTTAGATGAACCGACTATTGGCTTAGACGTTTTGGCAAAAAGGGATATACGCAAGTTTTTGTTAAGGCTGAATCAGGAAGAAAAATTGACTGTCTTTCTTACCTCTCATGATATGGAAGATATTGCAACTATCTGTGATCACCTGATCATTGTAAATAGCGGTCAGATAATGTGGGATGGACCAAAAACAGATTTATTAGAGAGGTTTAATCAGAATAAATATATTACTTTTATTAAATCGGAGAACTTCAACGAAAGTAAATTGGGCGCCAAGATTATTGATCAGGATGATTTGACCGTGACAATTAAAGTTCCTGTAGAAAAGGTAGATGACCAGATCGCTCAGTTGGCACGGGATAATCAAGGCTCCGACTATCAAATAAATGACCTGAAGCTTGAAGATATTATCTTAGAGCTATTTGCTGAGGAGAAAGAAAAATGATAAAAACCTATTTTTCAGTAAGCAAGATCTCATTGAAGTCTATATTAGCCAATAAGAGCAGCGTCATAATTTTGCTTCTGCAAGCACTGGTACCAAGTTTAGTGATGTTTTATTTGTGGTCATTAATATTGAATCATGGTCAAACTATTGGTGGTTTTAGCAAAAATCAAATGGTAATTTATTATATTGGGGTTAATTTTATTAATTCTTTTGTATGGTATGCAGTTGACTGGGAATTGAATGATGATATCCATTCAGGAGAATTGTCTAATATCATCCATAGACCAATTACAATTGAAAAATATTATTTTGCTAAAATGCTGGGCGATAGACTGGCAAATTTAATTTTGCTTGCTCCGATTTTAATTATTGGATTTGTCTATATAGTTGCGCGTAATTTAATTCATATTTCTTTACTCGTGCTTCTTGAATTTGCATTTAGTTTAATTATGGCAGCCATATTATGGTTTCTTTTTTCTTATATTATTGGTAGTGTAGCGTACTGGTTTGACAATCTTTTCTTTGTTTTACTGGTAAAAGAAGTTGTAGTCAATCTGCTGGCAGGCTTTTACTTTCCTTTAGAAATTTTGCCGCCTTTTTTGGTAAAAATAATTAAACTACTGCCATTTCAATATTTCAGCTCTTTTCCAATTGATACGCTTGTTAAAGCATTACCATTAAATATATGGCTTAAAAACACAATCATTGAAATTGTATGGATGATAGTTTTTTATTTAATAGTAAAAATAGTTAATAAAGAAGGGCTTCAGAGATACTCTGATGTAATGGGTTGATTATGAAAAGTAAACTTAAAGTAGTCAAATCGTTAATTAAAATTGCCTTATTGCAAACTATTAGTTTCAGGTTAGACACATTGTTTGGGATAATCTCTTCTATATTGTGGTTAGGCATTCCTATAGCTTTTTTTAAGGTAATTTATTTAAATGTTGATACTATCGGTGGTTGGACCTACAAAGAATGTCTGTTGTTGGTTGGCGTTTATACTATGCTTGACGGCTTCTTAATGGCTTTCTTGGTCAAATCAATGCCTAAAATGGAAAAAGACATTAGAGAAGGAACTTTAGATTCAATTTTATTAAAACCAATTAACGCTAAGGTATATTACTTTTTTAGTGCAATTGAATTTACACAATTAATTAATTCGGTGCTGGGACTATTTGTAATTATTTATGCATGTCAGGGTATAAGTATTAATATAGGCCAGGTGTTGTTATTTTTGCTTTCTTGCGTTTTTGGCTGCATTTTATACTATTCTCTTTGGTATTTATGGACAATTTCGGCATTTTGGTTTCCAACAAATTTTGGCAGAAATGATTTATTTTTAAGTATGATACAAATGAGTCGCTACCCTGCAAGTATTTATCGGGGGCTGGGTAATATTATTTTTAATTTCATCCTGCCTTTTGGACTAATTGCTTGTCCTGCAACAATTATTTTAATAAGGCCACGGCAATGGCAAATAATGTTATTGCAACTTTTGATAGCCTTAGTATTCTTATTTTTAGACCATTGGGTATGGAATTTAGGCTTGAGGAAATATAATGGAGCAGGTAGATAAAAAGAATTATGATTTTTGAATTAAATACTTGCATAGCATTAGAGGTTTTTCTAAAATAATCCTGTTAGTTTTTATTTAGAATATAGGAAATGGGATAGACTTTGAAAGACGAACTTCTTACAATTAGTTTAAATGATACAGTAGTAAAAGCAGCTAAGGCTAATCTGGAAAATTATGGACTTTCTGTGACAAAGTATCTACAGTTAATGCTGTTTTTGGCCGCAGATAATAAGGCCGAACTTAAGCAAATAATGGTGGACAAAAATGATCTGACTCATTGGTTAAAGCGATTAGATGCAGATTAATAAGGTAAAACTTACTGAAAAAAATCAGTAAGTTTTTTTTGAGCATTTATGTTTACATTTGTAGATACATAATTTATACTAAATTTAGTTTACAAATGTAGACATTAATAATAAGCTTCATCGGGGAGGAATTATCATGAATAAAATTATTATCTTAGCTTTGGGTCTTGCACTAATAGCTTTTATTGCATGGTGGTTCTTTGGTAGCCATCAAGTAGAAGAGGAGAAAGCCACTATGAAGTCAAACAACCAGAGTGTTGATATTGAAGTTAAAGGTGGTTATTCACCAGAAAGAGTTGTTCTTAAAAGGGGAGTGCCCGCTACTTTAAACTTTAAGAGAACAGACTCCTCCAATTGTTTAGATCATGTTGTATTTTCAGATTTTGGAATAAATCAGAAATTACCTGAAGGCAAAGTAGAAACGGTTAAAATAGATACTTCAAAACCAGGTGAATATCAATGGGAATGCAGTATGAACATGTTTCATGGTAAGGTAATTGTCAAATAGCTAAGGAAAAACAATGAAAATTACAACACGTTTTTGGACGTCGCTAATATTATCACTGCCAATGCTTCTGGAAATGATTATTCATCCTTTTACTGGATGGATGTTGCCAGGTGGTGAATGGACCATGCTTATTTTTACAACAATAATTATGTTGATTTCAGCAGGTCCATTTATTACTAGTGCGTGGTCTGCCTTTAAAAAGCACCATTCAAATATGGATACCCTCGTTGCTTTAGGAACATCGATAACTTATATCTACAGTATTTATGCGATGTTTACTAAAAGACCTGTTTTCTTTGAAAGTGCTGCTTTTGTTATTACTTTCGTCTTATTAGGGCAGGTTTTAGAAGAAAAAATGCGGTCAACTGCTTCTGACGCTATGGGGAAATTGCTTAATTTAGGTGCAAAAAATGCCTTAGTAAAGCGCGATGATCAATTTGTCAGTATTCCTATCACTGAAGTTGTGAAGGGCGACTACATACAAGTAATGCCTGGGCAAAAAGTACCAGTTGATGGCAAAATTGTTTCTGGCAATTCAAGCATTGATGAATCTATGGTAACTGGCGAAAGTATGCCAGTTAAAAAAGTGACAGGCGATCAGGTAATAGGAGCTACAATCAATCAAACGGGATCATTTGTAATGCAAGCCCAAAAAGTTGGTAATGAAACGATGCTAGCGCAAATTATTGAAATTGTTAAAAAGGCACAGAACAGTCATGCACCGATTCAAAAATTAACTGATAAGGTTGCAAATATTTTTGTTCCCACAGTATTGATTATTGCAACTGTAACATTTTTAGTTTGGTATATTTTTTTAGGTAAAAGCATAGCAACTGCATTAGTTTTTGCCGTTGCGGTTATGGTTATTGCCTGTCCTTGTGCTTTAGGGCTGGCAACACCAACTGCACTAATGGTTGGAACTGGTCGTGGTGCCAAAATGGGAATCCTAATTAAAAATGGAGAAATTTTAGAGGCTGCAAACAGCATTGATACTATAGTTTTTGATAAAACGGGAACGATTACCAAAGGTCAACCACAAGTAACAGATATTGTTGGAGATAAAGAAAATGTCCTACAATATGCTGCCAGTTTAGAGAAATTATCTGAACATCCTCTCGCTCCAGCTATATTAGCTGCGGCGAAAAAGGAAAAGTTGCAGTTAAAAACGGTAGAAAATTTTACTGTAGTTGAGGGATGGGGTGTCACTGGTAAAATTTCTGGTACAAATGTTGCTGTCGGCAGTCCCAAAAAACAAGAAGAAATTAAAATTGCTCCAGAATTAGAAGAGCAAACAGTGGCATTGCAAAATGAGGCAAAAACAGTAGTGTCTGTTGTTCAGGATAATCAAGTGCTGGGTCTAATTGCAATTCAGGATGCTCCTAAAGTGAATGCCAAAAATGCGATAAACGACTTACATCGTTTAGGCTTGAAAACTGTCATGTTAACTGGAGATAATCAACAAGTAGCCCACGCTATTGCAGAACAGGTCGATATCGATCAGGTAATTGCTGAGGTTTTGCCGGTTGATAAAGCAGCAGTTATAAAAAAATTGCAAGAGAAGCACCATGTCGCATTTGTTGGTGATGGGATCAACGATGCGCCAGCTCTAACCCAGGCAGATGTTGGAATTGCCATGGGTTCGGGTACGGATGTTGCCATCGATGCGGGTGGTATCGTGCTTATCAAAAATGACTTGGAAGATGTTGTTCGCGCTTTGAAACTTAGTCGCAAGACTTTTAATAGGATAAAGCTAAATCTGTTTTGGGCTTTCATTTATAATGTACTGGGTATTCCAGTTGCCGCTGGTGTTTTTGCAGGTGTGGGTCTCACACTTAGTCCGGAAATAGCAGGATTAGCAATGGCCTTTAGTTCATTATCGGTTGTAATCAGTTCAGTTTTGTTAGGAAAAACAAAAATATAGATATAAAAATAGCAGTCGTAAATCTTGCGACTGCTATTTTACTGTGTAAGCTTTAATAATGGTGTTTACCTTTAGCCAGAACTGGCTTGATTTGGCTAATATAAGCTAAAATTCCAATAATGAGCCAAATAAATGTAATTAATGCACTGTACATCAAATTGGCGCTACCAGTTTTGATGTAAGTAACAGGTTCTGCAAAAGGAAATAATAAAGCAATTTCTTTTAACCATTCAGGATAAGCTGAAATTACAACTAGGACTCCTGATACTAATTGGGCTAAACTGCTAAAAATATTCTCCAAAAAGTAAGGATCATTCATTTGCCATGAGATGGCCCAAGATACAAAACCTAAAACGCAGCCATAAATACATAAAAGCGGTAGCATGAGCAAAGCTCGTTCAATAATGACTATGGGAGAGCCGGCTAAGTACAATAAAAATAGGTTAATTAATGCTAAAATGCAACCTATAATGATGGCAACAATGCATTTAGAAAGCCAATACATGATACTAAAAGGTCTTTTGGCAATTAATTCAAAGTCAATTTTTAAGTCTGCATCATTAATCACAGCGGAACAAAATGTTTCAAGAGCAAGTACCGCAGCATCTATTACAATTGAACTGATCGCAACATCCCAGTTAAATTGATTAGAATACTGCATATTGATTAATACTAACAGGACCAGATTTATCATTGGTGTGATAAAGAAATAAGTTAGTTTGGTACGCCAATTATTGAGAAAAGAAAGGCCAGAGAATTGTGTAGCAAACATTAGATAATTTTCAGAGCTCCTTTCTTTCTGACAAGGTCGTTAATTTTTCTCACAATAATCACAATTAACAAAAGCCAAAGAAGTAAACTGCAAAAATAAGCAGTCCAGTTGAGACTTTTATTATGGGACAAAGAAGCAATTGGTCCAGTTATAGGAATAAACCACTGAGAAAACTTGGTTAAGGGATTCAAAATGGTCTCATTGCCAAATAATCCTGCTAATAACAAAATAGGAGTGCCAATTAAGCCCTCATAAACCATTGCATTAGGTGAAAGAGTAAGAAATGAAGAAATTAAAATTCCCATTACTGAGCATCCGATCCACAGTAGAAAAATTAGCAAAATCTGGTACAGAGAAATTTTACCAGTAGCTACTCCTAAAATTTTTGCAAGAATATAAGCAATAGGAAATGAAAATAAACCATAGCTCGAAGCAGGTAAAAGTAAAGTAATTAAAGAAGCTCGCTCGTCATATTGACTGTTTAGCAAATATGGCAGCGTTCCTTTGTAACGTTCAAAACCGATACAACCGGCAACGGTTGTACACGAAGTCCACATACCAAAAATACCACTTTGCAGCCACAATTGTGGATTATTCAAATCGTGAGAAGCATAGGCCATAATATATTGCATCAAGAAAATGGAAACAGTACTAGTGATTGTTAACCAGACAAAGTACTGATCGGAAAGATAATCTTTTACATGAAAGAGGAAAAGACGAATAAAACGCATATCTAATTCCTCCTTAGTTTAGGAGCTATTGCCAAATAAGCTTCTTCCAAATTTTTAGGTTTTTGGTTGATTTCTTTTTCAGCCAAGCCCAAAACAGCAGAAACGGTGCCAGTGAAAAAAACTTTTCCTGCACCTAGAATAACTACATTTTTAGCTAGCTTTTCAACTTCTGACATCGTGTGACTTGTTAATAAAATACTAATGCCGGAATCTGCTAATTTTTTAATAGTCTTCTGAACGCTTTGCGCTATTTCAACATCTAAATCACTAGTAGGTTCATCTAAAAGTAATAAACTTGGATTATTTAACAAGGAACGAGCAATATGCAGTCTCTGCGTCATTCCTTTAGAAAATTTCCCTACCTTTTTATTTGCGACATTATCCAGCTCAACAATAGACAGAACACGATGTATTTCTTTTTTTTGCTTACGAAAGGGTACTTTGGCCAGATCCGCAAAAAATTGTAAATTTTGCTTTGCTGTGGCGTTACGGTAAAACCCTAGATCTCCACCAAAAGAAACGCCTATATTGGGTCTTTTACGAGCAGTAGTAATATCCTGTCCGTTTAAAATTACCTGACCAGAAGTAGGGAGCAAATAGCCACCTATAATTGAGACAGTGGTAGTTTTCCCCGCACCATTAGGTCCTAATAGAGCTAATATTTCTCCTTGATCAATTGTAAAAGAAACATCGTCTAAAGCTTGAAACTTTTGGTTTTTATCTTTATATGTTTCTATTAAATGTTTAACTTGTAAAATATTATTCAATTTTATCTCCAAAATTAATTTGGTGGAACTTCATCAATTAAAAAGGAAGGATGATCAAGTTCTTTATACACGTTAATTTGAAGATCTTGTTGTGAGCATTAAATCTAATGAATAAAGTATAACATATTTTTATTTAGTTTTTAATTTTTGCAGAAATAAATAGAACTGTTCTTATTAGAGCAGTTCTATTTTATTTAATCAACTGATTTTAAAGCTTCAAGCATATCAAGGTCTTTTAATTTTTTGTTAACAATAAATCCTAGAACTATTGTAATGATACCGATAACTCCTAACGGCCACAAAAAACTTGAGACAGATAATGCCGGATTAAACATGACATTGTCAGGTGGCACCACATAAAGAATATAGCGGTAAAGCAAATCTCCTGTGAGGTAACCGACTAAAATGCCAATACCTGTTAAAAGAATAGTTTCGCGATAAATATACATCGTTACTTCATTATCGTAGAAACCTAAAACTTTGATGGTTGAGAGTTCGCGAATTCTTTCGGCAATATTGATGTTGGTCAAATTATATTGAATTACAATTGCTAAAAGTCCGGCAACTACAATCAAAACAACCATGATCAAGTTAAGAGATTTTACCACCACGTCCAGCTCTTGGCTAACTGCAGTGTTTTGCACCACTCCTGCCACACCATTAAGAGCCATAAATTCTGCAGCAATTTTTCTCGTGTTTTTGCGAGTGGAATTTTTTAAGTTAACAAGGTATGCATTTGACGTGAAGCGTTTGTTAAAAATTTTCTGATATTGCGTTTTGTTCATGAAAATGAAATGTCCCATGTACATTTCAGTGATGCCAGCTACCTTCATTTTCCTAGATTGATTATTTTTATCCGTTAGAGATATATAGTCACCTTTGTTCACTTTGAGCAATGTGGACAATCTTTCTGAAATAATAACCCCGTTGTTTGATAAGTGCAATGTCTGCTTGGTTTTACGATTATTTAAATGAACATAGTTCTTCAGTACTTTGCTAGAAGAAGGAGCAATTAAGGTAATATCTTGTGTATCACCAGTTTTACCAGCAGTTTTAGACATTGACTCATAATAAATTGGTGTTTCTGATTTAATACTGTCTTCTTTTAATTTGCTATTTAAAGCTTTGTGCTGATGCTTTGAAATATCAGGCTTCTGGGCAACGATCATGTTGTAGTGAATGAGATCATTAAATTGCCTGTTATTCATATTAGTAATCGAATTTTTTACAGCAAAACCGGCAAAGAGCATAGTAGCAGCACCACAAACACCAAAAATAGTCATCAGCATGCGCTTTTTATAACGAAAAATATTACGGGCAGTAACTTTATGAGTAAAGCTGAGATGGTTCCAAATAAAAGGAATTCTTTCCAGCAAGATTTTAGAGCCAGCTGCAGGAGGCTTAGGCAATAGTAATGCGGCCGGTTTTTCTCTAAATTCATTTTTAGCAGTTAAGTATGCAGGCAAAACGGAACTGATCCAAGACAATAATAAAGCGATCAGACTGATTTGCCAATGAAAGTGTAATTCAATGGGCGGGATGGTCAGAGACTTGTAATAAGCATGATAAACAATTTGTGGCATCAAAGTGTGTCCCAAATAAACGCCCAAAATAGTGCCGATTGTACCTGAAATAAAGCCATAAGCGATGAATTTATTAATTATGACCTGATCATTATAGCCTAAGGCTTTCATTGTACCAGAATTGATTCTTTCTTCATCAATGAAGCGGTTCATTGTAGTAAAGGTAACTAAAGCGGCAACAAAATAAAGAAAAATAGGAAATACTTTAGCTAAATCTTCGACTACTTGCGCAACTGTTGTGTAAACTAAATTGCCTTCACCGCCTGGTACCTCGCGCCTATTGTATACGCTATAGCTTGGCAGAGCCAATTTCCGCAATTGCTTTTTAGCTTTTCTGATTTCTTCTTTGCCACTTTTAATTTTATTATTGACTCTCGCAGATTTACGAGCAAAGATCTTTTTTTCTTGTTTTAATTTTTGCTCGCCTTCAGCAATTTCTTGCTGAGCCTGTTGTAGTTGCAATCTTGCTGCTTGAGGTAAATTAGCTCCTGCAGCTTCAGTCTGTGATATTTGCGCATTTAATTTACTTTTTTGGAGGGTTAGTTGTTTTTCTGCGGAACTAATTTGCTCACTTGCAGCCTGTAATTTCTGCTCTGCTTGTTGAATTTTATTTTCTTGAGGTGCAATTTTTTTGTTAGCGGCAGTCATTATTCTTTTCTGCCTTTGATGCGCGGTGTTTTTTAAGTTATCTTGTAAAACTTTTTTATGGTGCTTAACTTTACTAGTGTAGACTTTGCCATAAGAGTCAAGGCCACGCAAATCTTTGTATCTTAGGTTAGCCACTGTATAAACCGTATGATTAAAAGCATCAGGGCTGACTACTGCATAACCTTTAAGTTCTCCAGTACCACTGTTACTTTGCCCTAAGTTTACATTTGATAAAATTTGACTGGACCTAACGAAACCTGTGATTTTGAAGCTTTTTCGTTTTAGCAGAGTGCTTCCTAAAATATTCTTCTTCTCTGTAAAACTGATATTTTGGCCAATTTTATATTTATGTGAATAATGGTCTGCCAAAGCAATTTCATTTGTTTTTACCGGCAAACGACCTTTACGCAATTCATATTTTCCTACTGATTTTGGTTTTGAAAAAATACGAAAACTTTCTTGACTATTTTTGACAACTGTATCTGTCATGTAGCCAAATTCAACGGTTTGCAGACCTTTAGTTTGTTTTATTTTTTGGCTATCTTTTTGGTCTAGACCATAATTACATATAACAGTGAGGTCAGCTGTTTTTAGTTTTTGCGCATAGTGATTGCCGGTATCACGCATGTCAGGTCCTGTCACCATTAAACCAACTAAAGCAAATGCACCAATCATCATTAACCCCATGATAGAAACAAATTGCCCCTTAGTATGTTTAATTGATCGCCAAAAATCTTTCAGAATAACTTTATTCATGATTAGCCTTTTCTACCATTTAACGCTGGCAATATCTGCTGGATGTTTATTTTCTTCAATTTGCGTAACTTTGCCGTCATGGAAGTGAATCACACGGTTTGCAAGGGGAGCTAAAGCACTGTTATGAGTAACTATGACTACTGTAGTACCATTCTCACGACTCATATTGATAATGGTTTGCAAAACACTTTTACCAGTTTGATAATCAAGTGCGCCAGTTGGTTCGTCACAAAGTAAAATTTTAGGGTTTTTAGCTATTGCTCGAGCAATTGCCACTCTTTGCTGCTCACCCCCTGAAAGTTCTGCAGGAAAGTTATTAATGCGATTTTTAAGACCAACATCTATCAAAGCTTTAACCGGATCAAGTGCATCTGGAACTATTTCTGATGCCAATTCTACATTTTCTCTTGCAGTTAGATTTTGAATTAAATTATAAAATTGGAAAACAAAACCAATGTCAGTGCGGCGATAGCTGGTTAGTTGTCTTTTATTATATTTAGCAATATTTTTGCCATCGATAATAACATCCCCAGAACTATTAGTATCCATTCCGCCCAAAATGTTCAAAATCGTGGATTTACCTGCTCCTGATGCACCTAAAATAATAGCCAATTCACCTTTTTCCACAGTAAAACTGACATCATTATTGGCTAATATTTCAGTATCTCCAGTTTGATAGCGCTTATAGTTGTGTCTTACGTCAATATAACTCATGAAAATCTGTCCTTATTGATTTTAATATAACTGATATAAACTTATTTTAATCTAGAAAACTTTCTAATACTTGTAAAACGCCCATTTCATTATTTGATGGTGCTTCATATTTTGCAATCTTTTTAAGTTTTTCATGACCGTTTTTCATCGCATAACTGTACCCAGCCAATTCAATCATTTCACGGTCATTCATGCCATCTCCAAACGCTATGAGTTCTTCTGGTTTAACATTGAAATATCTCAAAAAATATTTAATACCTTGCCCTTTATTAACATTGTTGGGCATAACATCAATATTATCGAAGCCACTGGTAGTACAGTGAATATGTTCAGAGTTTGTTTGATTGAACTTTTTTTCTAGTTCGCCAGCGAGCTTGGAGGAACAGTTTAGAGTTAGCTTTGTTAAACTATCGCTTGTAGGTATATCAACTAATTTCGCAATCTCTACTACATTGGGGTAAAAGAAATGCATCATATTTTTAAATTGAGTCGGGGCTTTTTTGTTAATATAAGAATGATCTAACCCACTAGCGGCAATATGTACTTGTGGATAATTATTTTCAATAAAACTGATCAGTTTAATACCCGTTTTATAGGTAAAAACGTGACGAACAATTATTTTATTGTCTTGAGTGAGAATTGAACCATTATCAGCTACAATATCTATCCTGTCCAAGAAATCATAGAAATCTTGGCGCAAACGTGATAATGGCCTACCACTGGAAACTATAAAATGAACGTGATGTTGTCTCAACTTGGTTAAAATTTTTTCAAAGCGTTGATGATCATATTGTTTGTCATCATTTTCAAAAGTACCGTCCATGTCTACTGCTACTGCTTTAAAGGGAATATGTGTCATTTTAATCTCCTTAATATAAGTTCTCAGGTATATTATATAGTAATTATTGTAAGGTTTAACTCCAGATATTCATTAATTTAAAAGCAAAATAAAAGCAAAAGCAGAAATGTTATTAGCAACATTCCTGCTTTTATCTATATTTATTTAGTTGTAATGGGTTTTCTTTTGCCAACTAGCCAGCAGATTAAAATTGCGAATACTGTTTCGATAATAATCAGGAAGATATTTATACCAATTTTTACCTGACCAAAATTAATAACTGCATTATTAAATAAAGCATTTTTTTCGCCTAAATAAAGGTCAAAGATAATTGAACCAATGATTAAGATGAACATAGTGATCCATTGTTTACGGTTAAATGCAATGCCATACTCTTCTTCACGACGTCTGATGCTTGGTAATATGACTCCTAAGCCAATTAAGACAATAATGGCAACGATGTTGATAATTAGTTCATACCACCAATAACCGCTGAATTTTTTAATATCTTGTGGTGCAATGCCTAAAATTGTAGCCGCAGCAGTAACTATTAGTAAAAATAGTCCCGCAAGATATCCTAATTTATCGTTTTTAATAAAGACATAGTCTGAAGTAAACTTTTTAGAGTTTTTCCTAATTTGCATAAACGAGAAAAATATCCAACAAGTTACTCCCGGTGAGATGATGCCATTTAAGTTCAATAGCCAATTAAAAATGTCGTTCATGTCTGGTAAAAAGATACCTAAGAGCATGATAAACGCTGATAAAGAAACGGTTAATACGTAACCATTGATAGGAAGGCCGTTTTTATCTTTTTTCTGTAAAAATTTAGGCATGTACTTGTCGCCAGTATCAGAAATGAGCATTCTGGTCATTGCGTCAAGCAGTACTGCTAATAAAGCAGCGTTATAAAAGACAGAAGTCCAAGCCCATACATAAAGCAAAGTTTTGCCCAAACCATATTGATGCCCTACCATATCAAATACATAGTAGGCACCATTCATTTTTAAATCGTTTGGAATATGGTAACTGTTGAAATATATTCCCAAAGCAAATGAACCGAAAACTGTTAAAAAAATAGTCATTAAAGCAAGTGCAATCATTGCTTTTGGGAAGTCAGACTTAGGCTTTTTCATTTTGGTCACATAAGGAGCAACAAGTTCACAGCCATTTAAAGCATAAATGAGCATTGCGATAGTTGTCCAATAATGCATGTCAAACTTGGGAATTAATGTCCGCCAGGTAAATGGTTGTGTAGCCATATGACCGCCTGATTTTGCTAGTCCTAGAAATGCGAGAAAAACAAACATCAAGGTCATAATAAGCATGAGTCCACCACCAATAGTAGATAAGACTTCCATTGAGTGAGAAAAGTAATGTTCAACAATAATGAAAATAATAAACATGGCAAATGTCATTAAAGCAAATTTTGTGTTAGAAATTTGGCTTTGAAACTTTTCAGAACCTGTCAGTGCCCAACCAATGTCAACTATAATTTCATTAGCAGAATCAACAGCATAGGGAATAGATGCAGCCCAGTATGTCCAGGCAGTAAAATATCCCAGAAATTCGCCATTAGTCCCACGAACCCAAGAAGATAAGCCTCCACCTTCATTATTGAAAACAGATCCCAGTTGCCCAACCATTAAAGAATAAGGAATAACATAAAATAAGCACATGATAATCCATGAAGTAACAACCGGCATTCCTTGATTCTGGAAGTTGTACATTATATCGTCTAACCCAATAACAGTACAAAAAGCCATCAAGGTTAAAACGGGCCAAGAAATATACTTTTTGTTTGAATTTATTTCCTCCACTAAAGTTCTCTCCTTTGAAAAACAACTAATGTTTTTATTTTACTAATTAAATAAAAAGATGACCAGAGGCTAGACAAACTTAT
Organism: Lactobacillus sp. wkB10; assembly: GCF_000760615.1. Lineage (NCBI taxonomy): Bacteria > Bacillati > Bacillota > Bacilli > Lactobacillales > Lactobacillaceae > Lactobacillus > Lactobacillus sp. wkB10. The sequence continues at coordinate 238,032 of NZ_JRJB01000001.1, forward strand.
TTTAATGAAAGCACATTCAAATTTAATTAAAAAAGCGGGAGAAATAGTTGCTAGTATTGAAATTTATAGTCCTCTGCGGTAAGATAATATCGTTAATGATAAGAAAAGAAAGAAGGATTCTTAAATGTCAGGACACTCAAAATGGCACAATATCCAAGGCCGCAAGAATGCACAAGACGCAAAGAGGGGTAAGATTTTCCAAAAATTATCTCGTGAAATATACATGGCTGCAAAGAATGGTGGTCCTGACCCTTCCGGAAATCCTAACTTGCGTATGGTTATGGACAAGGCACATGCTAACAATATGCCTAAGTCAAATATTGATCGTGCTATTAAAAAGGCAGAGGGCAATTCAGAAGAGCATTATGATGAAATCACTTATGAGGGATACGCACCAGGTGGTGTGGCTATCTTTGTTGAAGCACTGACTGATAATAAGAATCGGACTGCTTCTGCTGTCAGAGTAGCTTTTACTCGCAATGGTGGTTCTTTAGGAGCAACTGGTTCTGTTGCTTATATGTTCAATCGTAAAGGTTATATTGTCATTGATCGCACAACTACTGATGCTGATGAGGATCAGATGTTGCTTGACGTAATGGATGCTGGTGGAGATGACTTGCAAACCAGCGATGATGCTTATGAAATTTATACAGATCCAAAGCAATTTGCGCAAGTTCGTGATGCACTTGAAAAAGATGGCTATAAGTTAGCCAACGCAGAATTGACAATGATACCTGAAAACACAACACCTGTTCCAGATGATAAAAAAGAGCAATTTGACCATTTGGTTGATGCTCTAGAAGATGATGATGATGTTCAGAATGTTTATACGGCTGCAGCTGACGAAGAATAAGAAAAATCTTATTTAGTTGTTTCTCCAGAATTGACTAGTCAATTCTGGGGAATTTTTTTTTCTTAATTTTCGGGAGTTTTAGTTTTTTCTGCGCGATCTTCTTCCATAATAAAGCGGAGCATGTTGACATATTTTTCGGGTACATGTTGACCTTCATATAATAACTGAGCATTTTTATTAGCTATATCTAGGCAGTCTTTTTTATTACTACCTTTTTCTTGACCTAATAAATAATCAGTAGAAACATGCAATTCTCGAGCTACTTTAGTCAAAGATTGCGTGGAAGGTTTAATAGTTTTCCACCTATAAATACTATTTTCACCAATTTGGGCTTTTCTAGCAAGTTCTTTAATAGACATGCCATGTTTTTTAGCGGTATCAAAAATACGCGAATATACATTCATTCAAATTCTTCCTTAAAAAAGTATCACAAATGATTGTATTTGTGCTTGACCGCTATCATAAATGGTAATATAATAAAAGCATCCACATAGTGGTCGGCATGATTTTTATCATCGTGTTAACTAATTTAGTAGTCTGCGTTCAACATCGACTACTTTTTTATATACTTATATAGTATCACTTGTGGTAGTAGAAAAAGCAATATCAAATGTTGCAATTTTAAAAAAACGGGAGGTTAGTAGTAGCCTAAATAAAATATGTTCAATTAAAATGTTCATATTTAATAATATCTGGGCTAAAGAAAAAATTTTTTGTAGTTTTTACTTCTTTGTTAATGATATATACAAAGAGACAAAATAGCAATAAAAAATGTTTTGTTGCAATGTATTGATTAGCAATCACAACTAATGGATTTTTACATATTCATTTTACCTAGCATATAATTTTTGAATTGTAACAATTCTAATAGTTGGCTTAGGCTGTAATCAGGTTTGTTTGATTACAACTTAGATTGCTAATCAATATTTTATCAAAAAATATTATATATGTATTTATTATAGCTAAAATTTATCAGTCTCTTTTTATAACACCTATAACGGTAGATGATAAGGTAAAAATTTGGGAATAAAGAGACATTAAGATGCTATCTTCATTAAAAATAAATGCTATGAAAAATGAAACTTGAAAAAATGGATTAACTTTTTTTGGCGTAATAGCCGATGATGGGTTTAATTTTTAAGTGAAGTTTATAGATACATATAGGAAAAATGTAGAATTAAGTTAATGGTAAAATTGTCTTTTGTTTTTGGTTAAAATTAATAATAAAATAATATATTTTTAAATATTAATAAATAGTTTGCCATAATGAAAAATTGAAAATTGGGGATAACCCTATTTAAATCTTGATAATGCTTAAATAATGGTTTTAATAAAAAACTTATATGCAAGCAGCACTCACTTATATTATTATGAGAAATTGGTAATTGAGACTACAAAAAAGACTTGAATCTGACAGAGTTTTTCCTTTAACTCAGTTAAAAACCAATAGTAATTTTAATTTAAGAACAAAAATTTATTGCTTTTTGACTTAATTATGCTTACCTCTGAAATTATTAAATAGAAAGGGAAGTGATGCCAATAAGTCTCAACCTTAAATATCAACTCATTATCTGTGAAGATCTAATTTTATTATTCCTAGTGTTTATTCATATAATAAAAAATTTTTCTATCTAAATAAGTATGTTTTTAAAATCGCAGTAAGAATAGGTATTTAATGGATTAAAGCAACACGAAAGTGTTGCTTTTTTTGTTTGAAACAAACACTCAAAACCAAATCCAAACATTTTTCTCTGTGTCATTATATAATAATTGCAAAAAAGGGGAGGCAAATATGGCTATAATTGGACTTGATCATTTAGTACTTACAGTTAAAGATATTAAAACAACTACTGATTTTTACCATAAATATTTTGGTATAGAAACAATTAATTTTCAAAATGGTCGGACTGCTTTAAAACTTGGACATCAAAAAATTAATTTACATGAATTGGGACATGAAATTGATCCTAAAGCTGAATTTCCAACGCCAGGGTCTGGAGATATTTGTCTGATCAGTGATAAGCCAATTGATGATTTACTGAAGACTTTTCAAAAAAATAACTTACATATCGTTTTAGGGCCAGTTTTGCGAACTGGTGCTGAGGGAAAAATAAAATCAATTTACGTTAGAGATCCAGATCAGAATCTAATTGAAATTTCCAATTATATATAAACTTTTTAAAATAATAAAATAAAGAACATACAAACTATTGTATGTTTTTTTATTTGTAAAATTTTCTGATTTATTGCGACAAAAGCATGATTAAACATGCTTTTTAAGTATTAGACAATTATTAACCGTGACTTTAAACTTTTATTGTAAAAGGTGGTGAACGGCAATAAAGCCAGGCAAACTATAAATTTTATGTAAATGAGAAATAATAAATATAAAAAACTAACTTATATTTATTAGCTTTTATAATTTGATAAACGAATCAATCATTAATTTTATAAGCAGACTTTGGGAGAATATCAATGAAAAAATTTTCAAAGCAGAAAACTACAATTATTGTGGTCTTACTTTTAATACTAGTGTTTCTGGGTTTAGGCATGTACTGGTTTATAAATAGAAATCAGGCTCAGGAAAAAGCTGATGACAAAAGAAATGAACAGGTTTCAACTAAAAAAGTAAAAAATTTAAACAGAAGTCACGTTTTAATCGTTTATTTTTCAAGATCTGGTCAAAATTATCCTGGAGTTAATTTAAAGCGAGGAAATACTGCCCGTATCGCTGATGAAATTAAAAAAGTTACTGGTGCTCAAACTTTTGAGATTAAACCCAGGGTAGCTTATCCAAAGTCTTATGATAAAACAGTAAGTCAAGCAGAAAGGGAGCAAAAAAATAAGGCTAGACCAAAAATAAAAGGGGAGCTGCCTAAAGTTTCTAAATATGACACCATCTTTTTGGGTTACCCAATTTGGTGGGATGATATTCCAATGATTGTCAGGACTTTTATGGATCAGGTCGACCTTAATAATAAAACAATAATACCCTTTTCTACAAATGCGAGTTCAGGTTGGGGCAAGTCATTAAATACTATTCATAGTGTTTTTCCAAAAGCAAAATTGAAAAAAGGCTTTGAAATTAAAGGAGAAAATGCTGCTTCTGCCAAAGCCAAAGTAGATTCTTGGCTTCATGATTTAGGATATTAAACATAAAAAGAAAGGAAACCATATTGAAAACTTTAGTTTTAATTTTTCATCCTCATATAAATAATTCACGAGTAAATAAAGCTTTGAAACAAGAAGTTCTGAAAAATTCTTCAAAGGAGGTGATAGTAAGGGATGAATACGAAAAGTATCCAAATGAAAAAATAGATGTAGAATTAGAGCAAAGTCTGTTAGAAAAAGCCGGTAGAATAGTTTTACAATTTCCAATGTACTGGTATAGTTCCCCCAGCTTATTAAAAAAATGGGAAGACAAAGTTCTTCTACATGGCTGGGCTTATGGAAGTAGCGGAAATGCTCTTAAAGGCAAAGAGATGATTATTGCTGTTTCTACTGGTGCTCCAGCTAAAAATTATCATATTTACGGTGATTTTCATTATACCATTGATGAAATGCTTATTCCTTTTAAAGCTACAAGTAACTTAATTGGGACAAAATTTCTGAAACCTTTTATCCTCCAAGGAGTAATGCAAAATCTAACAGATGAACAGTTAAAAAAGGAATCTGAGAGATATGTTGACTATATTTTAAGCAACAAATAGCTTTCTTTCTCATTAGTTATTTTTAGTTAAGCTCACACAATTGTGTGAGCTTTTTTTGTTATATGAGAAAAATTCCTTTTTTTGCGTAATTAATAATGGTAGCAAGATAAGGAGGTTTTTATGAAAATCAAAGAAGCTGTTAATTCTTTAATTGAAGATGCAATAAATAAGCATTCAAGTGACATTTTCTTTTTAATGCGGGGAGTTAATCTAGTTGTGAGATTTCGCACAATTATGGGTATAGAAAATCAGGCTGAATATTCAATAAGAGAAGGCAAAGAAATGATCAATTTTCTAAAATTTGCTGCTCAAATGGATATAGCCGAACATCGTAGACCACAAGTGGGAGCATTCGAATATGATTTTAAGGGACAAATATATTACTTGCGTTTATCAAGTATTGGAGATTTCAATGATCATGAATCTTTGGTAATTAGAATTATTTATCAGATAAGTACAGGTAAATATTTTTTTGATGAACAAATTGAGAATCTGAAAACTTTGGCTCAAAGAAGAGGCTTAATAGTTACAAGTGGTCCTACAGGATCGGGTAAAACTACAACTATGTATAACTTGGCAAAAATGATAGGTCAAAATCGGATGGTTATGACGATTGAAGATCCTGTAGAAATACATGAAATAAATTTTTTACAAACGCAGGTTAACATGACAGCGGAAATCACATATTCCAGGTTGCTTGAAGCAGCTTTACGGCATAGACCAGATATTCTAATAATCGGTGAAATTAGAAATGCAATAACTGCGAGGCTGGCAGTAGATGCTGCTCTAAGTGGCCATCTTGTTTTTGCAACTGTTCATGCCAAAAGTACTTTGCAGACTATTTCGAGATTGGAAAGTCTAAATATTAATGCGGCTGATCTTTATAATTGTTTGACCGCTGTTAGCTATCAACGCTTACTGCCAACTAATACGGGTTTTGCCTGCTTAATGGATATTGATAGTGGACATCAATTACAGGCAGACATAAGCAAGCATAAACGAGGTGATTATGTTAGTTGGCACCAAAATTTGGTCAAGCTAAAGGAAAGGAAAAGAATTAGTGAACAGGTCTTTGAACAATTTCAGGCAGGATAAGCTAACAAATAAAGAACGGATTGAATTTCTAGAATATTTACAAAATAGTTTATCAAATGGCTTTTCGTTAAATACCAGTTTAGAAATGATGCCAATAATATGGCCTAAAAGAAAGAACTTATTTAATAGGTTAAGTAACAGCATTCAGTCAGGAAAAAGACTAAGTTTCGAAATGCTTAATTTGGGCTTTTCTAAGACTATTGCTACTCAGATTGAGCTGTCAATGGTACAGGGAAACCTAATTGAATGTCTTACCCAAATTGCGACTCTTACTCGTTTGAAACATGAACAAATAAAAAAGTTAAAATCTGAAATGACATACCCTTTTATTTTAGTGTTAATGATGATTTTTCTTTTATTGTTTATGCAGACTTTTGTATCTAATCAGTTTGCTGAATCTGGTGAACATACTGGAGACTACCTGTTATTACTTTTATTAATTTTGAGTTTAGGCTTAATTTATTTTATGAGCAGAATACTTCTGTTACTAAGAAAACAAGATTATAGCTCTTTGAGTAGACTCAGTCACTTTCCAGTTGTCGGACCATTAATCAAAATTTATGTGAAATATATTTTGATCTATGATACAGGACTACTACTGGCTAGTGGATTTTCCTTGCAAAAAATTTGTGACTATTCTGCAATGCAAGTTAAGGGATCTTTACAGCAATATGTGGGCACAAAAGTTGGTAAACAGCTGGCAAAAGGAATGAGTCCGGAAGAGATAATTAAAAATGAACAATTTTTGCCTAATGAAATTCTATTGTTGTTAAAAGCTGGATCAAAAAGGGGAGATTTGAGTAAGAAATTTTTATTATTAGGACGATCTCTTTTTAATGACTTAGCACAAAAAATTGAAAAATTAATAGTAAATGTTCAACCTGTTTGTTTTATTTTAATCGGTTTATGCATTATTGGATTATATTTGAAACTTTTATTGCCAATGTATGCAATGATGCAGGAAATATAGGAGAAAAAAGTGAAAAACATTTTGACAAAAGTTACATCTAATAAACATAAAGTAAAAGGTTTTACTTTAATTGAAATGGTAGTAGTGGTTGCAATCATAGTGATGCTGCTTATAATTATTGCACCAAATTTAACAAAGCAAAAAAATAGTGCTAATGAAAGGACTAATGATGCTTTTAAAACAACCTTGCAAACTCAAGCTACACTTTATGAGGATGATAAAGACCGTAATGGTAAAGAAATTAACTTTCAAAATATGTTTGATGATGGCTACTTAACGAAAAAGCAATTCTCAAAGTCTAAAAACTATACAGTAAATGATGGCGTAGTGGAAAGAAATGCTAAATAGGTTCAAGTTGCAAGGATTTACTTTAGCTGAAATGGTTGTTACCCTCACTATTATGCTTGGATTAGTGGGTCTATGCACTATAAAAATAAATGAATATAGGGAAAAGCTGATATTGGAAAACACGGTCAAAGAGATTAAAAGCTCTATTGAACATGCAGCAAGAAGATCAGCTATACAAAACCGCACAAGTATAGTCAGATATTATCCTCCGTCAAAAAAATTGATAATTATTGGTGGAAAAAAGCCGCAGATAATAAAAATAAAACCGCAAATAAGTATAAGTAATTTAAGTTTTTTAAAAATTTCAATTAGTGGTTCGTTACCACCTCACACAATTACTGTTACTAACCATCACTATACACGAAGAGTGAAGTTGCAAATGACTTGGGGACGAGCAATTGATGATAAATAGGAAAAAGAGCGGGTTCATAATGGCAGAAAGCATGATTGGTTTGATGATCGCAACAGTCGGTGTCATAACGTTAGCTTTAACAGTCAGAGAAAGTAGAATAATTGAGCGTAAAGTAGAACAAAAAACTGATCGCACATATGCTTGGAGTGTTTTGAAAAAGCATGGATTAAAAAGAATATTAATCCACGATCATATTTATGAGCTTAATGGTAATAATAGCATTTATGATATGGCAGAAAAAAAGACATATAAAATTAAAAACTAAAGGCTTCATTTTGGCGGAAGCAGTATTTGCGGTGTTTGTGACATTTGTGGTAGTTCTAATTTTACAGAATTTAGTAAAAAGTCTTACTCTAGCAAATAAAGTTCAGCATCGAACAGATGACATAGTATTTTCATATGTGCAACTAAACCGATTTATTAAAGAGAAACAGAATGTAAAAGCATTTACCTTACCAGAGAGATCTAATTCTGAAAAGGCTGTTTTTAAGAAAATTGATGCGCAAGGAAAAGATACAATATATCGTTTGACTCAATATAAAAATATGTTGCGCGTGACCACTCCCGAAGGCGGACATATGCCACTATTGTTAGATGTAAAAAGGTCTAGCTTTACAACCAATGATAGAATGTTGAAAATAGAAGTTACAGAAACAGACGGCAGAAAATCAGAATTATATTTTAAATTTAATTCAAGACCGACAAAAAATGAGAAAGAGAAGGTATTAAATGATCGAAAACAAAAGACTAAGATTAAAAGCTAATGCTTTTCTTAGCAGTATTTTGGTATTAATCACCTGCTTAGTTTTTATTCAATTTTATCTAGATGTTTATCAAAAAAGCATGGAAAATGATTTTTTATTAATTGAGTACTTAATTAATGATTGATTCTCTTGCTCTAATTACCTTTCTTCTATTAAAATATTTAAGAGATAAGGGGAATAAGCAATGGATAATATTGAAAAACTGTTTAATAATTTCTTGGACTGTGTTAAATGCTTGCAAGAGGCACTAAATGTCTCATTTGGTGAAGCTCTGACAGAAACTTTTGATAATCTCGAAAATAGTCAAATTAAGGTTGAACTGGGAGCTCCCGACAAAAAAACGGTTCAAGAATTGAGTCAAAAATATGAAAAATTAGATTATAGCGGACTTTCTAATAAGCTAAAGCTGCAAATTTTTACTTATTTAACTTTAAAAGCAATTAATGAAGACGGGTTGGATGTTAATCAGATGCCGACGCCTCCAGCGATTTCAACAGTAATTGCAATGTTTATGTTAAAACTTTTACCAAAGGAAAGGTTGATAATTGCCGATCCTGCTATTGGAACTGGAAATTTATTGTTTTCTGTAGTCAATCAGTTGAAAAGTGCTAATCACTCAAAGTCTGATTTTGAACTCTATGGTATTGATAATGATGAAGAAATGTTGAGCTTTGCTGATATTGAAGCTCATTTGAGTGATATTGATATTGAAATGTTTTGTCAGGATGCTCTAACTCCCTGGATGTTTAAAAGCCCTGATGTTGTTGTAAGTGACTTACCAGTTGGTTATTATCCAATTGATAAAAACGCTAAAAATTTTGCTACCAAATCTGAGAATGGACATTCGCTTGCTCATCTTTTATTTATTGAACAGATCATTAAAAATCTTAAAGCCGGTGGCTATGCTTTTCTGATTGTGCCACAAAATATTTTGTCTGGCAAAGGTGGTGGTGACTTTATGCCATGGCTAACTGATAAGGTTTTTCTGCGTGCAATAATTGAGTTACCCGACAGTGCTTTTCAGAATAAATTTAATCAAAAATCAATTTTGGCCTTTCAAAATCATGGAAAAAATATCAGAAATAGTGAAGTTTTTCTCACAAAGTTAGATTCATTTAAAAGTGAACAAGACCTAATAAAGCTTAATGTTAAACTAAATGAGTGGTATACTAAAAACATTGATTGATTTGTGAAAATTTCAAAGTCAAGTTTATGGAGGAATTACATTTATGAAAAAAGTTTTAGCAATCAACTCAGGCAGTTCTTCATTTAAATATAAGTTGTTTGCTTTACCTGAAGAAAAGGTTTTAGCAAATGGAATTGCTGACAGAGTTGGTATTGACGGTTCTTCTTTTGAAATTGAACTGGAGAATGGTGAAAAACATTCAGAGAATGTTGCCATTCCAGATCAGGAAACTGCAGTTAATTTACTACTTGAAGCATTAAAGAAATACCATGTGATTAACGATTTGAGTGAAATTGTAGGTGTTGGCCATAGAATAGTTGCAGGTGGAGAAGACTTTACTGATTCTGCTCTAATTGACAAGGAAAAACTTCAAAAGATTTATGATTTGAAGGAATATGCCCCACTTCATAATCCGGCAGAAGGAAAGGGAATTGAAGCCTTTATGAAATTACTGCCTGGTGTTCCTGAAGTAGGCGTTTTCGATACATCATTTCACCAAACTTTAGATCCTGTGCATTATATTTACTCAATTCCTTATCAATATTATGAAAAATATGGTGTGCGCAAGTATGGTGCTCATGGTACCTCCGTTCGTTATATTGTAGGACGCGCTGCTCAGATGTTGGGTAAAGATGTTAAAGATTTAAGGTTAATTGTTTGTCACCTTGGTTCAGGTGCATCCATTACTGCAGTTAAAGGTGGTAAGTCCTTTGATACATCAATGGGCTTTACTCCATTGGCTGGTATAACTATGGGTACACGCTCAGGTGATGTTGACCCATCTGTTTTGCAATATATCATGAATAAAGACCATATTGATATCAATGAAATGATTGAAATTTTGAATGATAAGTCTGGTCTGCTGGGAATTTCTGAAATTTCTTCTGATATGCGTGACCTAGAGAATAATTCTGATAAAAAAGCTGATCTCGCTAGAGCTATTTTTGTAAATCGTGTTATCCAATATATTGGCTCCTATATGGTGGAAATGAAGGGCGCAGATGCAATTATTTTCACAGCAGGCGTAGGTGAGCATGATTCCGGCATTCGTGAAAATGTGATGAAATCTTTTGAATTTATAGGCTTGAAGCCTGACTTGGAAGCAAATAAATCCAATGGCGAGAAGTTTATTACTAAACCAGATTCAAAGATTAAAGCTCTAATTATTCCAACTGATGAGGAATTAATGATTGAGCGTGATGTCGTTCGATTAGCACATTTGAATTAATAAAAACAAAAAATTATGAACCGTTAAGAAAGTTTCTTAACGGTTTTCTTTTACTTTGAAAATGAGCTAATATGAGGTTGATTTGCTGATCTTAGAAGTGACTTAGTTATAGAATTTACATATTTTGTGTTAACAGTTAACATAAAAAATGTTTAAAACCCTTTAGATATACAATTTTTTATTTTGAAAATTTCTGTATAATGAAAAGTAAGTTTGGAAGCCAGGCTATACAATAACTAACTATTGGAAAGAACCATAGAAAGAAACATAAATGATTAAATTAGTAGCTGTTGATGTTGATGATACTTTATTAAATAGTCAAGGTAAGATTCTAGAATCTTCTCGAGAAGCAATTACAAAAGCAATTAGCAAAAATGTTAAAGTGGTCTTATGTTCAGGAAGGCCCTATGCTGGAGTTAAAAAATTCATTGATGAATTAGCGTTGAATAACAATAATCAATATGTAATAACTTTTAATGGTGCCGTAATTGAAACAGGGTTGCACGTAAAATTACTTGAGAAATGTTTGTCTGCAAAAACTTATGAAGCAATTGACAAATTTAGTCAGAAAAACAAAGTTTTTTATAATATTGTGAATGCTGACAGTCAAATTATTACCAGCAATTTGAATGTGGGTAGAATAACAGTAACGCAGGCATGGGAAAACAATGCCGGAATATTGATTAGGAAACCACAAGATTTATCAAGTAAAGAAACTGTTATCAAAGCCGTTTTTGGCGATGAAAAAGAAAAACTAGATAAAATTGAAGCTGAAGTTAAGCATGTTTTTGGTCAAGATAATTATGTTGTCAGAGCAGCCGTTAATTTTTTAGAAGTAATGCATGCCAATGTTAATAAAGGTATTGCATTACAGTACTTAGCACAAAAGTTAAATTACAAAACGGAAGAAATAATGGCAATTGGGGATGAACGAAATGACATACCAATGTTTCAAGTAGCTGGAACTTCAGTAGTCATGAATAATGGTTCTGCAGAAGCAAAAAAACAAGCTGACTTTGAAACTGCATCAAATGATCAAGATGGTATAGCCTTAGCTTTTAGCAAATTTGTTTTTGATAAATAAAAAGTGATTTTATAATATTAGGCAAGATTGCTATATTATGCTATAATTATTTCTACCCAAAGCGGGGGTGTTTTGGGATTCGACAGGCGTAGATTCGCATTGACTGCGGTTCGTAGGTCACGTCTACGTAAAAACGTCACAGTTTTATAACTGCAAATAAAGAAAATTCTTACGCATTAGCTGCCTAATTTAGGCGTATGTGTTGCTTGTTTTCGGATTACTCACGTCTGAATTCAAGTATCAACTTAGTGAGTTACGTTTAACTACCTCATCTGAATAGTTAAAAAGAGTCATTCCAGGTTAGCTAGTCCATACTAGCCTGTTATATGGCGTTTTGGACTAGTGAAGTTCAAATAATATAACTATGATCGTAGATGTCAGTGACGGAATGCGTTTGGACAGGGGTTCAATTCCCCTCACCTCCATATAATCTATGTTGTAAATGCTGACTTTACCGCATTTAAGCATAATGATGGACTAAAAATGGACTAAACGATGCTTATCATTAGCATTATTTAGTCCTTTTTTCGTTTCTTTTCCATTTTTTATATGGAGTATATAAATAGAATAAAATATTTAATAAACTGCTTTGATTTTTCTTTTACCTTGTTTTCTTCGAAGCAATGCTAGTTAGTACATTTTGGAAACTGGAGTAACAAGGCTGAAAATTATTGATTTCTCTGACTAATCAAGTTTTTCATAATACTTTACAAAATTTTTTTCATAAAATTTTTACCCAAACTAGTAAATTCTATAATTCCATTTATAATTTTTATATCCCTTTCTCTATTTTTATCTAATGGTTTTATCGGATAGTCTGAATATTTCATTTCTTGATAAAATTTTTGAATATGCTTTTCTGAAATTTCAAAGTTATCTTTTATTTGAATTATTCCTAATGAGGTTAAAGTATCTAGCCCAGCTTCATCGTGAATGATATTCTCTTTAGAATATTTAATGCCAATAAAATGATCTAATACAGGATAAAAATATCCCTTATCCTCATAAAGAGCATAAGACACAGTAGGTATTGGAAGTACAGGATTAAAAAATAAGCTTTTTAATAGTTTTGCATCTGATGGACATAGTTGTGATAATATTGAAGAAAATTTGGGAGATATATCCTGATTATTTCTTTTATCAACTGAAGCTGCAATTAATTTGGCAAACATTTGTCTTAAATTATCGTCAGATATTTGATATTTAGAGTCTTCTATGGTTTTTATTGCTATATTAAGTTTGGAAATATCGCGACAATTTTCAGGTATTTTATTAATATTATGAATTATCGCATTTTTGAATTTTTCAATATGTTTATTTGCCCACATAACCGGAAAGTTTAAGGGCCATAGCATGAATTTTGACACTTCTCCTAATGTTTCACCAATATTTTTAGCTGTTGGATTAAGTAAAAGTTCTTTAGTACTTTGAGGAACCTGATTTAAAAAATTGGGGTTCATTTAATTTTCTCTCCTAAGAATTAATTTTTAATATATCTCATTATAAAGCAACAAGGTTTAAAAATCTTTATAGTAGTCATGTAAGAACAAATAGATCTACCACATGAGTTCCTAGAACATTTTTATGTAGTTTGATATGAATTATGAGTAGCTTGCAAATTTATAACTCTGCGAATAAAGAACCTAAGTTTAATAAGATTAGGAAAGAACAGATAACTCAATTAAAAATTTGATTTATTATCAACTTAAATAATAATTGTAGTAAAAAAATATAAATTTATTAAAGAAACTAAACTACTTTATTTCTAATAGGTGAAACTATTATAAAACATGAAACTCAAAAAATTATTTTTTGTGCTTTTTCTCAAAACCAATGTACTATTTTTCGAGCAAATTTTGGTAAATTTTTTCACAAGATGGCCACAAGTTTAATATCAGTCTCTCGTTTAGTTTTCCTGATTTAGTATGCAATCAGTCGATGGATAACAAAATATTTTTATTGAAGTAAAAGCTAAACTAGACGGCTGACTCCATAACAAGTTTCATTTTATCAGCTTTTAATGGAAACCAATACTATTCATGGAGTTATTCACAATTTAACCTTAACGTCTATTCAAAGATCACTAAACAATAATGAAGAAGAAATTGTTGACGCTAAAATTACTGCATTAATAAATAATGGCTATTCATTCAATAAAGCAGCAACTGAATTTAACTTTAGCCAAAATAAAATCAGATTAACTTTTAATCCATTAGGATTAGAAGGTAAAACTGTTTTTAGATATGTAGGTGCAAAAAATATATAGTAAGACTTTTAGTAAATACCGTGTGAACAGACATCAGTCTCTATTATTTATCACAAGTGCAGACCTTATTTATATAAGATAAGAAAGGATAATATTTAAAAAAGTTTCGAAAAATTGTTTGACTTAAAAAATTTGGGATTTTATAATTTTAGTCAAAGTACTAAAATAAAAATTTCAGCAAAAGTGATGAATCAGAAATTTTTGAACTAGCTAAAGATAGTGCAATAAATATCATTCTGTATTATAAAAACATGGAGCCTACGGCTGATATATTTATGAGAAAAAGGTTATAATAGCAATATAATGAAATAAGATTATATTAAAGCGTTATTGAAAATTAAAAAAATCATAAAACATCCAGTTAATTTCAAATTTATTTGTGTTAAAATAATAAACGAAATTCTCTATTATTCATTGACTTGTTAAAAATAAAAAAGAGACTAGGTTTGGTTCAGAATATGTGCTTTAAAAAAAGGCTTGTAATAGTTCTATGTTTAACTTATTTTTTCAAAAAATATATAAGAAAGAATCCCCAAATTATTCTATTAATACTTGGTTTTATTATTGTTTTTATCTTACCCTTAACTGCTAATAATTATCATGGCTGCTGGGATAAATTCAGTATTTTGCTCTTTTTATTAAAAAACGAAAATCTATTCTATTATTTTTTAATAAATATATTTATTTTTTCTCTTGGTTTCTATTTTCTTTTCACAGAACTAAAAGAAAGAAATTATTATTTATCTTTTATAAGTTTATATAGTATTTATTTTGATGTCCTATTGAGCTTTTTATATTGTAATTACATTGGGATATTTGAAAAACTGCTTAAAAATATCAAATTAGGAAAAAATATTTCGAAATTCAGTTCAATTTTATTAATTTTCGTTATATTTGCAGTGCTTTCATGGCTTCTTTTTTATAAAGAGGCAAAAGAGTGGAAAATAGAATATGATAAGATAGAATTTAATTTTATTTTTCTTGAATCAATTTTGAAATCAGGTGTATCATTTGTAACTATTATATCGATTTTTAAAATGAAATTAAGTGGGCTTTATTTATTGCTTTCTTTGTATCTTGAAGCTTATGCTGCTTTTATTTATCCTGTTATTGAAATGGGTAAATATTTGAGAGGAAAGGAATTAAAGTAAATACAATCAAACATTATTACTATAAAATAGCAAAACGCCCTCACCTCCACAAATCTTAAGTACTGATACTACAGCTTTTAAGTTCAAGAATGGCCTAAAAATGGAATACAAAGTGCTTATTATAACTATTGTTTAGTCGATTTTTATTTATAGAATATCTACTATTTCTTCGATGTGATTATCATTTTTGGCTTTTGAGCTTGTCTATCATGAAAGCAAAAATTTTTGCTAAAGTTACTAAAAAGATCACTAACGACCGTGTAAAGAAACAATTTTATAATAGACGCTAAGTTGGTAGTTCGGGACTTAGTCTATGAAGTTGAAAGTGTACTTTTTAGTAACTAATTTTAACGCTTCTAAAATCAGTTAATCAATTTTCATAATTTTAATTATATGTACATTATTGTTTGTCAAGCTTATGATAAGATATAAATTAAAGATATCTGGTATACAAGATGAAACTTTTTATATAGGTAGGATAGAGCCGAGTGAAAGAATAAATTGTATACCTATCCAATTTGCCTTTCCTGATATTAATATTTCTGATTTTAAAAAATTGACGAAGGAGCAAAAAGTTTATGTTCACGATAAAGAAGTTATAGCAAGTCCTTCGATAGTACATAATATTACTCTTTGGTATACAACTTCTGAAAACGAGCATCTTAAATGTGAATTTGTTGAAGATAATAATCTTGGATGCTTACGGTTAATCAATATTAAAGAAATTAAGCTTGATAGTAAGGATTATAGTACACAAGGCTTCTATGAAAGTGATTCAAAAATTTGGAAAATGAAAGACTTGAACGATTTTTTCATAGATGAAAAATTAGATGAAATTAACAGAAAAAAAGGAATTTATCCAAGTTTTAATAAGAAATAATAAAAAGGTAAAGTTTTTATTTGGAAGTTGATGAAATGGATCCACATAAAATGACATTGCAAGAGTTAGGAAAACATTTTTATGGTAGAACTGTTCAATTTAAGTTAAAAAATGGTAAAACGAAAACAATATTTGTCCAAGATATTATGAATGAAGAAGATGATGAACCAGAATTAACTTTTATTGGAGGTTCTGAAGAAAATGAAGTTCGCATCTCAGAAATTGTGAGTGCGTGTGAAATCAAGAAATAAAATTTTAACCAAAAAAATGACCTCCAAATATTTTTTTAGTTTTGAGGTCACATTTTGAGATAATTGTTTTTTGGAATAGTTTAATTTTAGTTAGTTAGTTGTATTAAAGTTTACCATTCTACTTGTAATTATAAATTCGTTTATTTGAAATCCCATCAGATTAGGTAAAGACCTTTTTGTCTTAATACCTGTTCAGAAGTTTTATCAGCAGGAGAATAACCATTATTTAGTAGTTCTGATATATACCAAGAATTATATTTGACACAGGTTACAATTCTTATAACTAGTCCTATAATTCCAAAAGAACAAAATTCAAGTAATTGAATAATTCCAAAAAGAATGGCAAACTTCCAATCTCCTCTGAAGATTGGTACCCACGCACCAAAGAAAAGGGCTGTCCAACTTGCCCCAACTTTTACCTGTTTAATTACTCCCGTTTTATCACTTTTTAAATTTGCTTTCATTATTACACTCCTTAATTTTTACCTTAGGTTTTAGGTCGCTGGCAATATGGACAAATCTTGAGAAAATCTGCTATTCTATTTATATATATTTATTATACTAAAAATAAAGCAAAAAACGATCTGATTTAAAAACTATTTTACTAACAATAAAGCCACTTAAATTAATTTAAACTTAAAAAAGGCAAATTATGTGCGTTTTAATAGTTAAGTACATAGTCTGTCGTAAATTTGAAAAGAATTGACAATGAAAAATTTAACACAAAAAAACAAACTACTTTTAGGCTATGCCATTTCAGGACTGGGTGATCAATTTTACACTTTTGCAATTCCACTGCTGATGCTGTCTAGAACTCATTCATCAGTCATAATGGGACTTTTAACCGCAGTTGAATATCTGCCGACAGCATTGTTTGGACTAACAATTGGACCCATTTTTGATATATATTCTCGTAAGAAAATCATGCTCTTTTCTTTGATAATGCAAATGGTGCTAATTATAATTGCACCATTTTTGGTTATTAAAAATATTTCATTATATTGGCTTTTATTAGTAGTCTTTATACTTGGTTCGTTTGATTTAATTACTTGGACCGGATATCAAATTTTCATAGCCGAATCGGTTAAAAAAGAAGAACTATCATCCGTTTCAGGACAAATGGGATTAATTTCATCGATTCAAAAAACTTTTGGTCCAGGTATTGCAGCTGTCATTATTAATTTAATTGATTACGTAGGTGGTTTTTTGCTAGATGCCTTAAGTTTTGGCTACTTAACCTATGTCATTAAAGATTATGAACCGTTGTATAAAGAAAATAAGTCAGTGAAAGAAGAAAAGTCTTTTAATAAAAGCGCAAAAGAGGGAATCACTTTTTTATTTGTACATCATGATATTAAATGGCTGATCGCAAGTTTTTTCGTGGCAAATATTGGCTTTCAAGCAGTTGTTCCCATGCTTACTTTTTTGTTAAAACAAGAAATGAAAGTTTCTGTCAATATGGTCAGTATCTTTTACACAGTAGCAGCGATTGCAAGTATTTTAGGCAATTTTATTTATTTGCGCGTTAATAAAAGCATGAGACTCGGTACTCAAATGATTATGATTGCACTGTTAATAATGGGAGGCTTCCTAATTATGCTTGATGTCCAGTCATTTATTTGGGTCACTTTTGGTTACGCATTGGTTTCGTTTGGTAGCGTCTGGTCGCAAGCCAACTTCTTTACTGTTATTCAAGCAGAAACCCCATCTAAATTTAAAGGAACAATAACTTCTATTTCAACTTCGTTAACCAGGATTATAGGGCCAATTATGTCACTAATTAGTGGTTTTCTAATCAAAGCAGAAGTCCATTCAATATTTATTGTTGCCGCTATCTGTATGTTTTTTTCAATGCTTATAACTGTAGTTACTGGTTTAGGCAAATTGGGAAAACTAGACTAATTATAGAAAGAAGCTTAATATCTATTTTTTAGCCAGGGAACGATCTAATATATTAAAAATAGCTGGATTTTTATATATCGCAACAACATCGTATTTTAATTTAGGCAAGTTTGGTAAAAAAGTAACATATTTATCATATATTTTCGGCAGCGGCAGTTCCTCCGGATAAATTGCCATGCCATAATTTAAAACAACATTTGATAAAGCTGCATCGAAACTGTCTAAGTAAATTATCTGATCATAACTGATATTCATTTTTTCCAGAATATTTTTAATTTTTGTTTGTACGTCATTATTATCAGTAGCGGTCCATTTTTGTAAGAAAAGGGGCTGCTTTTTTATAACTTCCTTTTTGAGTCTTCCTTTTTGATCAATAGCTTTTTGATTTAATAAAATGCCAAAATTAGCAGTGCCAACTTTCCTAACATGGATATTTTTAATTTTACTAACAGCAGTGGAAAAACCAATCAATACGTCATAATCTCCTGCATCGAGTTTAGGAATGCTAGTGGCGAAGTTTTCAGTATCGAGTTGTAATTGTAAACTGGGATTGCTTTTTGCAAGAGACTGAGCCAATTGAACTGCCCAATAATTAAAGGCATGCAAATAATGAATTCTTATTGTTTGAAATGAATTGTTTAATTGGCTGATTTTTTCGCTAAACTCATAATATTTGTTTAGTATAGGCACTGCACAATGATACAAATTAATTCCGGCTAAAGTGACCTTAAAATGAGAAGTTGACCTATCAATAAGTTGAACGCCCAGGTCTTTCTCTAAATTTTTTATTGCATTGCTAATTGCTGTTTGGGAGACAAAATTTCTTTTGGCAGCAGGGGTAAATCCTTGAGTTTCAACGACGTCAATAAAGTACTTATATGTTAATAAACTATATTTCATTACACTTTGTCCTTTTACTTATAACTTTAACTAATAAGTTATTATCATTATATGTTAGCGCTTCCCAAAAAGCGAGGGTAAAATTGAATTGTAACGACAGTTACCTTTACAAAATTAGTTTTAATACTAAAAAGGAGAAAGTATAATGGCTGAAAAATATATTTTAGCGATTGATGAAGGTACTACTAGTACAAGGGCAATTATTTTGGACCATTCTGGTAAAAAAGTAATTGACTCACGGAAAGAGTTTAACCAATATTTTCCTAAGCCTGGCTGGGTAGAACATGATGCCAATGAAATTTGGAATTCAGTTTTATCTACAATTGCCAATTCATTTATTAACTCAGGGATTAAACCCAACCAAATTGCAGCTATTGGTATCACAAATCAGCGTGAAACGACTGTTATTTGGGATAAGAAAACTGGCTTGCCAATTTACCATGCGATTGTATGGCAGTCTCGTCAGACATCAGATATTGCAGATAAAATTATTGCTGATGGCTATTCAGATATGATTCATGAAAAAACTGGCTTAATTCCTGATGCCTACTTTTCAGCAACCAAAATTCGCTGGATTCTTGATCATGTTCCTGGTGCGCAGGAACGCGCAGAAAACGGTGAATTATTATTTGGTACTATTGATTCATGGTTAGTTTGGAAGTTAACTGGCGGCAAGGTTCATGTGACAGATTATACAAATGCAAGTCGAACAATGCTGTTTAATATTACCAAACTTGACTGGGATGATGAGATTCTTAAGTTATTAAACATTCCAAGAAAAATGTTGCCTGAGATTCGTTCTAACTCCGAAATTTATGGCACTACAGCTGAATATCACTTTTATGGCAGTCAAGTACCAATTGCCGGCATGGCAGGTGACCAGCAATCAGCCTTGTTTGGGCAGTTGGCATTTGAGCCGGGAATGGTTAAAAATACATACGGAACTGGTGCGTTCACCGTTATGAATACGGGTGAAAAGCCTAAGTTTTCAGCTAATAATTTGTTAACTACTGTGGCATATGGCATAAACGGCAAAGTAAATTATGCTTTGGAAGGTAGTATTTACGTTGCTGGTTCAGCTATTCAGTGGCTGCGTGATCAACTGGGAATTATTGACGATGCTCCTCAGTCAGAAGAAGCTGCCAAGCGCTCAAAAGATAACAATGAAGTTTTCGTTGTTCCTGCATTTACCGGTTTAGGTGCTCCGTACTGGGATTCTAATGTCCGTGGAGCTGTTTTCGGTCTGACTCGTGGAACAACCAGTGATGACTTTACAAAAGCTACTTTACAGTCTCTAGCTTATGAAAGTCGGGACGTTATTGATACGATGCACGAAGATACCAAAATTCAAATTCCAAAATTAAAGGTTGATGGTGGTGCTGCTAATAATGACTATTTAATGCAGTTCCAAGCTGATATCTTGGGGATCGAAATTGAGCGTGCTGCCAACCTCGAGACAACGGCGTTAGGTGCAGCTTTTCTAGCTGGTTTAGCTATTGGCTTTTGGAAGGACTTTGATGAAATCAAGAAAATTCAAAAAGTAGGTAAAACCTTTAAACCGCAAATGAGCAGTGCAGAAAGAGATCACCTTTATGAAGGCTGGAAATCAGCTGTTAAAGCTGCTCAGAGCTTTTCATATAAGCCATATCAAAAAAATAATTAGAAATTTTTATTAAAAAGAAAGAGGCTAAATCATGGCGTTTTCAATTGAAACCAGAAAAGAAGAAATTGAACGTTTAAAAAATGAAAAATTAGATTTGCTGGTTATCGGAGGCGGCATTACCGGAGCAGGCGTTGCTCTTCAGGCTAGTGCAGCTAAAATGAAGACAGGCTTGATTGATATGCAAGACTTTGGTGGAGGTACGTCATCTCGGTCTACCAGACTTGTACACGGTGGTATCCGCTATCTGAAGACCTTTGATGTCCAAGTCGTTTCTGATACAGTCAAGGAACGTGCAGTTATCCAGCATATTGCTCCGCATATGACCCAACCTGATCCAATGATTTTGCCAATTTATGACGAACCAGGGACAACGTTTACTATGTTCTCGGTAAAAGTGGCAATGGATCTTTATGATCATTTAGCAGGTATTGAAGGAGACTCTCCTTTAATTAAATATGCCAACTACATGATGGATAAGGAAGAAACATTGAAACGAGAGCCACAATTAAATAGTGAGAACTTGCAGGGTGCAGGTGTTTACTTAGATTATCAAAATAACGACTCCCGTTTGGTAGTAGAAAATGTTAAAAAAGCGCATGAATTAGGATGTCTAGCTGTTAGTCGCTTGAAATGTGTAGCAATTTTACATAATGATCAAAAACAAGTTAATGGTGTTCGCGTTCATGACAATTTAACTGGTGAAGAATTTGAAATTCATGCTGATGTTGTTATTAACACTTCTGGACCTTGGTCTGATTTGGTAAGACAAGAAGATAAAGAAGTTTACAAAAAACCGCGTTTGCGTCCTACAAAAGGTGTCCATCTGGTAGTTGACCAATCCCGCTTGACTGTGCCACAGCCAACATATTTTGGTTCAGGTACCGCTGATGGCCGAATGATTTTCACTATTCCTCGGGAAGGTAAAACCTATTTTGGTACAACGGATACTGACTTTACCGGTGATTATGCTCATCCTACCGTTGAAAAAGGCGATGTAGACTACTTGTTAAATATCATTAATAAAAAGTATCCTGCAGCTCGTTTAACAATTAACGATATTGAAGCCAGCTGGGCCGGTGTACGTCCTCTAATCGAAGTAGAAGTGGAAGGTAATGAAGCTGCAGATGCAGCAACTGGTGCCAGCGTTTCTGACAGCACTTCAGCACCATCTGCAGTATCACGTGGTAGTTCGTTAACTGAAGCAGAAGATGGATTGATCACTTTAGCCGGCGGTAAGCTGACAGATTACCGCATCATGGCCAATGGTGCAATGAAGAAAATCCAGCAAAAATTTCATGATGAGTTTTCTAAAAACTTTACTTTGCAAGATTCAGCTGAAATTAAAGTTGCTGGTGGCGATTTCGATTCTGACAATGCAGAAGCAGAACTTGCTCGCATTGCTAAAGATGGTGTGGCTGCCGGCCTTGCAGCTGATGATGCAAAAGAGATTGCAAACTTATTTGGCTCTCAGGCGGAGCAAATTTACGACTATGCCCAAACAATTAAACCAGAAGAAGGATTGAGTATTGGTGAAACTGCAGCTCTTGATTACTCTCTTGCAGAGGAAATGACATTAACACCAGTTGACTACCTATTAAGACGTACTTATCATATTTTATTCAAGAGCGATACATTAGACCAGGTAAAGAATGGCGTGATTAAACACATGTCTGATTATTATGGCTGGGATAAAGCCCAAAGAGAACAATATGAAAACGAGTTGGAACACGAGATTGCGGAATCAAGACTGGAGGGATTAAAAAGCAAAAGACAGTAGAAGAAAACAATAAAAATAGTAGTAAATTATTCCCCATTTAAAAACCTGTCAAAACAATATGACAGGTTTTTTCTTTGGTATTTTTGAAACGCTATATTAAAATAAACGAAATTATTTATTATAAATATTTTATTATGGAATCAGCTTTTAAAATAATAACATTTGTTTTCATATTTGAAAAAATAGTTTTAAATTTATAGTTTAAAAGATTAAACTAATAGTGAGGTGATCATAATGGAGCCATTTTTTCTTACCCCATATTTTAGACCCAAAATTTGGGGTGGACGAAAATTAAAAACTATTTTTAATTACGATATACCTGACGGTAAAGTTGGTGAAGCTTGGGTTATTTCCGGATATAAGAATGACGCTTCAACTATTACAAACGGTGACTTTAAAGGACAGAGTTTACGTACAGTGTATTATGAAAATCCAGAACTATTTGGTAACCCCAAGAGTCAAGAATTTCCACTTCTTGTTAAGTTTTTGGATGCCAATGATAATTTATCTGTGCAAGTTCATCCAAATGATGAATATGCTCGCAAAGTAGAAAATGACAGTGGAAAAACAGAAAGCTGGTATGTTTTACAAGCAGATCCAGGATCATATCTAATATATGGTCATACTGCTAAAACACGTTCAGAGCTTGCTGAAATGATTCACAAGGGCGAGTGGGACAAATTATTGCGCAAGGTTCCTGTTAAAGCTGGTGACTTTTTCTATGTTCCTTCAGGAACGATTCACGCACTGACTAAAGGAATCCTAGTCATTGAAACGCAGCAGTCAAGTGATGTTACTTATCGCTTATATGATTATGATCGTGTAGATCAGAAAACTGGTAAAAAAAGGCAGCTGCATACCCAGAAGTCTATTGAGGTCACTCAAGTACCTCATGTTGACCCAAAACTTAAAATAACAACTAGTAAAAAACAAGATGCCACGATTAAGACATTGGTTGAGCCACCATTGTCTCCCCATTTTTATCTATGGCAAATAGATCTAAATGGTCAATGGAATACTGGTTTAAATAAACATCCATTTTTATTAGTAACCATTATCAATGGTTCAGGTACAATTGAGTGCGAAAACAAGACTTTCAATTTATCTATTGGCACAAATATGATAATTCCAAATAATATTAAGGAATTTAAATTTTCAGGTAATATGAAAATGGTTATTTCTGCTCCTGGTAATCAGGATTAATTCTTAAGGTGGAAAGGAAAAAAGAATGATTTATATAGCATGCGGTTCGATTATGATAGTGGTTGGACTGTTATGGCTGATATCGCCTCCTAAAAGACCACGTCCATTTTATAGTTATTATTCGTACTTGGCCCAAGTTAATAAAGCTAGTTTCAAATTTGCTCAGCATATGGCAAGTTACTATTTTATTATATTTGGTTTAATCCAATTAGTATTAGGGATTGGAATCCATTTGCTTAAATGGGATCGATATTTTTTACTTTGGCTGCTGACATTTTATCTTTTCATTATCTTTCCAATCATGGCTACGGAAAAAAGTTTAAAAAGCTTTTTGCAAAAACGCCATGAATTGCCAGCAGATTACGTAGACCCTGACAAAGTAAAAAAGGAGAGAACAAAAGGATTTAGGGACCGAAAATGAAATTGAAAATTTTAATGGTCGAGGATGATCAGTCGGTTGCAGAAATGATGGAAATGTTCTTTGAAAAAGAAGGATGGACCACTGAAATTGCGACTGATGGAGAACAAGCCGTTAAAATGTTTGCAAAAAATCCAGATCAATATGATTTAATAACATTAGATCTTAACTTGCCGAAAAAAGATGGCATAGAAGTTGCTAAAGAAGTTTGTGCAATTTCACCATCCATACCAATTATCATGCTGACTGCTCGTAGTAGTGAAGAAGAACAGATTCAAGGATTTAATGCTGGTGCTGACGACTATGTATCCAAACCGTTTAGTCCCCTGGCTTTAATAGCTCGCATCAAGGCTTTACAAAGAAGAATTAGAATTGAGGATAAACAAGAACAAACAAAATCAGCAGAGAATACTGAAAAATTTGATGTCGAAACGGATCACATAAAAATTTCTAAAAGTCGGCGTGAAGTGCTTTATGATGGTCAATATGTTGAAAATATTACACCTAAAGAGTTTGATTTGCTTTATACTATGGCACAGAAGCCTAAACAAGTATTTTCTCGTGAACAATTATTAGAGTCCGTCTGGGGCTATGATTATTATGGTGAAGATCGCACCGTGGATGCACATATAAAAAAACTACGCCAAAAATTGGAAAAAGTAGGTGCAAATGTCATCCAAACCGTTTGGGGCGTTGGCTATAAATTTGATGATTCGTAGGTTTTAACATGAAGTTAATTTATCAGCATATGCTTAGCTTTTTACTTATCATTCTTACTACGGTATCAATAATCGGTTTTTCTGAAATAAATAATGCAACTAAACAATCATATGAATATAATTATCGCAGAATGGAAGACTTTGCCTCAGCTTTAGGTACTTTAGCTGAAAGTGATAAAAAAGATGGCTCGGCTATGTTGAACCCCAAATTTTTGCATAAACTGGAATTTGTTCTCCATAGTGACAGGGTGTATCTCAGTGTTTTTGATGATCAAGGTGCTCAGATTTATCCTAAGAAAAATGAAGACATCCGACTAACTTCACAGCGAGTTACGCAACTAAAGAAGGGAAAGAAACTTCATATCAAAAATAATAATGAGGCACTTTCCAGCTTAGGACATAAAAAAGATGCTTGTACCGGTGTTCTCTTACCATGGAAAAACAAAGGTAAATTCATTGGAGCGATTTGGCTAGGCGTGCGAGTTGCCAAAGTTGAAAGGCCAGTGACCATAGCCAAGCAAAATTTGTTTAATGCTCTTATTTCGGCAATAATCGTTGGGCTGGTACTTAGTTTCATTCTTTCCTTCTATGCAACGGACAGAATAAAAAAACTGTCACTTGCTACAAAGAAAGTTGCAGCTGGTGATTTTGATGTACAAACAAATTACAGTGGACATGACGAAATAACCCAGCTGGCTGACAACTTCAATCAAATGGTTCGCGTTTTAAAGAAATCAAACCAAGAAGTTAAGGAGCAGGAAAAAAGACGTGATCAATTTATGGCTGATGCAGCACATGAAATGCGTACGCCACTGACTACCATTAATGGTATTTTAGAGGGCTTGCAATATGATGCTATTCCTGATAAAGCAAAGCCTAAATCTATTGACCTGATGAATAGGGAAACTAAGCGACTGATTCGATTAGTTAACGAAAATTTGGATTATGAGAAAATTCGTAATAATCAAATAAACTTAGTTAAGACCACCTTTAATGCTAGAAAAACGCTCGATGATGTGACAATGCAGCTTAAACAAAATGCTGCTAAGGCTAATGACACAATAATTGTCAATGCACCAAGAGATCTGCCAATTTATGCTGATAAAGATCGCTTTACTCAAATAATGGTCAATTTGGTTCAGAACGCAATTCAGTTCACTTCTGATGGCAAAATTCAAATAAGCGGCTATCGGGTTGCACATGCAACAACAATTATTGTTGAAGATAATGGTATTGGAATGAACCAGCAACAAATTAAATATGTTTTTGAAAGATATTTTAAAGCCGATCCGTCCCGTAGCCGTTCAGGTAAAGGAGAATATGGACTAGGATTGTCAATAGTTTCCTCTTTGGTCAAACAGCACGGTGGCAAAATAACTGTGCAGTCAGAAATGAATCATGGGGCAGAATTTACTATTATTTTATTTGACAGTGGATATGAACAATATCTCGAGAACTAAAAAAAATCATTTCCAAATTTGGAAATGATTTTTTGGTTTTCAGAGTTTATTCGTTATCTTTAGTTGTCTCATGCCAAATCTTTGCAGTTGCTGGAATGCTTCCCAGATTTGTGAGGTCGTCTTTATTAACTACAATTAAGTTATCAGGTCCCTTGGCTAAATTATTGAAACTGTCCAGACTCTGATTTTTAAAGTAGCCGTCACTAGCCTTAGCCAGACTCGCTTGCAATTGATCTATCCGATATGCTTCAGCATCTGCTCCTGTTTTAACAGCTTCTGCCTTAGCCTTAGCTGTTGCAATTAAAGCATCATTTTTGGCCTTTGTAGTCAATTCAATATTTTTAGCTTCACCTTCGGCCTTTTCAATAGCAGCTATTTTCTCACGGTCAGCAGTTAACTGTTTGTCCATGGCTTTTTGAATTTCGGTGCTAGGCAAAAGTTCGTCAATGTTGACTCTTACTACACGAATGCCATAAACGTCCGTTAAATCACCAATAGCCTCCGAAAGCTGACTATTTATACTACTTGTTGAGCCTAAGGCATCGTTTAGATCCATCCGCCCAATAATGTCCCTTAAATGGCCACGGATAAGTTCAACCATTGATTTAACTGAATCTGTATTATTGTAAAAATACTTATATGAATCAGTTACTAAGTAATTTAAGGTTAAGCTGGTAGTAATTTCTGCATTGTCTTTAGTAATAATTGAATATTTCGAAATTTCTGCCGGAAACATTGCCAGGGAAACTTTGCGCAATCTCTGTATTACCGGAATGATTAGTACTAAACCAGCTTTTACGGTTCTGGAATATTTGCCTAATGTTTCTATTAAACCTTCATTGTTTTGCGGGACAACACGGCACATAGAGCATAATAAAAGCAAAATCAGCACGACAATTATGATAAATTTCATTTTAACCTCCAAATTAAAAAATTATGATTATTTCTTAATTATATGACTTTTTACGATTTTTTCTAGGTTTATTCTGCTTTTCAGTTAAATGATTGCCCGAAACAGATTCTGGAATTGTTGTGATTTCATCTTCACGACCCTCAAGCTCAGTAGCGTCCGTTTTGTATAATCTGGTAGTAGATTTGCGTTGTTTGCTTATAAGAGCTGTGGATTTATTTTTCAATTTCTGCCGGAGCTCTTCCATCTGTCTGTAATTGGTTAAATAGTCGAACTGTGTAGGGTCAACAGGTTTAAAGCCGCTGGGAGTATAGAAACGCAACAAATTATGATTATTTAGTAAGTCAGAGTATTTCAGTGACATCTTGCCTTCTTTTGCCAATTTTGTAATTTCATATTTTTCTTGTTCAGTAAAATTAATGATCTGCTTGCCGCTTTTACGTTCGTAAACAATGCCCTTTAACCCCTTACCTCCAATAATAACGTATTTCTGACTAACAATAGTTCCGTTCCTAAAAGTAAGCCACGGGCGATATTTTGGAGCTAGCAGATCACTGCCAAACTGTATATAATTGCGATTTGAAATTCCCAGAAGATGGAGCAAAGTCGGCAATACATCTATTTCACCTGCAACTTCCTGTTTGATTTTTCCTTTTAGGTTCGTAGCATGTATCATAAAAGGTACACGTTGCATTTGAACATTATTATAGGTATTCCAAGTGTCAGAACTTTCACCTACGATTGGTGCCAAAGTTTCATTTTCAGAATTAGTTAGTCCATAATGATCTCCATAAATTACAACCATAGTATTTTTAATCAAACCTGATTTCTTCAGGTAATTGAAAAATTCACGGATAGATTGATCCAAATAATGAGCTGTTTCAAAGTAGTTATTAATTGAATTGTCTGAAGTATCACTGGTTTTAAAGCTCGGATCGAGATCCTCTTCGTCCATGTCAAAGGGAGTATGATTTGTAACGGTAATAAATTTAGTATAAAAAGGCTGCTGCATCCTTTCTAAATATTTGATGCTTTCAGCAAACATAATTTTATCTTTGATGCCATAGCCAATATGGTCATTTTTATCATGACTAAAGTAATTTTGGTCAAAGAAATAGTTATAACCCATATTTTTATAAACATCATCACGGTTCCAAAAAGTGCCAACATTTCCATGAAATACAGCAGAAGTATAGTTGCCATGTTGACGCAAAATTTGAGGAGCAGCCTGAAAAGTATTTGAGCTGCCCATGGCAGTGAATAATGATCCGTCAGAAATACCATAGGTACTGGTTTCCAGCATGTTTTCGGCGTCACTGGTTCGGCCAATTCCAACTTGGTGGTAAAAATTGGCAAAACTTAATGTATGTTTGTTGTGATAAAGTGAATTGAGATAGGGAGTAACTTCCTTACCATTAATTTTTAAATCAATTAAAAACTGTTGGAAGCTTTCCAAATGAATTACTATTACATTTTTGCCTTTTTCTTTACCAAAATATTCTGTATTTACTGGTAATTTATTTTTTTTGGTATAAGCTAAAATTTTATTTAAATCAGCAGTATTGGCATTTTTATTTACCTGTTCGGTTTGTTCATTTTTAACAGCATCATAAACCGTGTAGGTATCAATACCAAGATATTTAACAATGTATGAACGATCGAATGTGGTACCTAACAAGCGTGGTCTGGAAGATTCAGCCAAAAAAATATTTAGCACTAAAATTAAAGCACCAACTGAAGTAACAGCAAAAGGTGTAAGGAGGCCAAAAGATTTTTGATCAATTCTGATTTTGTGCGAAATTAGTAATATGATAATTATGATAAGGTCAAGCCACAACAACAAGTCAGAAGGTTGAAGCAGTGCAACTGCACTTTTTCCTAAGCCAGGTGCAACTTTACCAGCATTAGTAATGGTCTTCACCGTAATAAAATCAGAAAATTGACGGTAGTAAAGAACATTAGCAAATAACAGTCCCGAATTTGCTACATCAAGCAGGACCATTGCACAATATGAAACAAGAGGCTTGGAAAAATATAATCCAATGCTCATTAGTAAAATTGCACTACCGACAGGACTTAACCACATGATAATATGTTGATAAGGATCTGAAATACCCAAATTGAAATCATGGTAGGCTGCAAAAATGTACTTGAGCGCAAATAAAACAACCAGAAGGCAGAAAAAGCCTATGCGAGTCTGAATGAAGTTAGTCAGATTTTTTTTATTCAAAATGAACTCTCCCTTATCAGACTATTTTAAAAGTTTCTGTCCTTTTAGACAATCTTTTCTGTTTTGTTAGACCTTTTTTAATAATTAATTGCAGAAACTTGAGTATAATTTAAATGAACTATATTTTAGGAATTGAATCAGAATGATATTTTTAGGACCACTATATAACCTGCTTTCGCAACTTTACGCTACTAAAATAAATCATTTTGCTTTGATTAAGTTGATTGTACTGGCACTTGATAAAACCATCTTTTATTTTCTGTTTTTTATGGTAATACGCTTAATCTGGCTAATGACTATTAGGAGTCGGCGTACAATTAAATCTGAAGCGTCAGTATGGTTATTTGCTTTTTATTTAATTTTAGTGCTGATGTTAACTACTTTTCGTAACACTTATTTTCCCTGGAACCTGACCCTTAATCTGCACAGACCTTTAAACGAAATGAATTTTGTCTTTTTGAGGGAAACCTGGAAAATGTATCATGCCCCCAGCAGGCTAGACTTTGTATACAATTCTTTGGGTAACATCCTGTGCTTTATTCCATTTGGATTTTTATCACCATTTGTTTTTTCCAAAAAGCAAACCTTTTGGCGTGTTGTTCTCGCTGGTATCATTTTTTCAGTTTTTATTGAAGGGATGCAGTTTTTACTGGAAACTGGAGTTACAGATATTGATGATGTGTTCTTTAACAGTTGCGGAACGGTAATTGGATATTTCTGCTATTGGCTTGTAATGATAATCAGGAGAAGGACCCATAAAACTAACTAAAAGCACTGGTATTTGTAAAATAAGATTGCTAAAATGTTCTTGTGAAATACATATTTAATTCAGTAAGGAGAGCGTGTTTATGAGTTTAATTAAATTTGATGGTACAAAACTGACACCATTTGTTCACGATAATGAACTAGGCGAGATGCAAGCTTTAGTTAATGTTGCCGATAAAGAACTTAGAGATGGTTCAGGTGCAGGCAATGATTTTCTAGGTTGGGTCGATTTGCCGGTTAATTATGACAAAGAGGAATTTGCCAGAATCAAAAAAGCAGCCCAAAAGATTCAAGGTGACTCTGAAGTTTTAGTTTGTATCGGTATTGGTGGTTCATATTTAGGCGCTCAAGCAGCTATTGAGTTTTTAAATGGTGCATTTTATGGCAAGGGTAAAGAAAAATATCCTACTGTTGTATTCTGCGGCAACTCCTTATCAGGCTCATATTTGCATGATTTGATTGAATGGCTCGGCGACAAGGACTTTAGTGTTAATGTTATTTCTAAATCTGGTACTACTACTGAACCAGCTGTTGCTTTTCGAATTTTTAAAGATAAATTAATTGAGAAGTATGGCGCAAATGAGGCTAAGAATAGAATCTTTGCTACAACAGATCGTGCTAAAGGAGCTTTAAAAACTGAAGCAGATGCTGAAGGTTATGAAGAATTTGTTGTGCCGGATGATATTGGTGGACGCTACAGCGTACTATCAGCTGTTGGTTTGTTGCCGATTGCAGTTTCGGGAGCTGATATTGACCAATTAATGAAAGGCGCTGCTGATGCCAGAGCAGAGTATACTAATACGGATTTAAGCAACGCGACTCCTTATCAATATGCTGCTTTGCGTAATATTCTTTATCGCAAAGGCTACACCACTGAAATTGTTGAAAACTATGAACCAACTTTAAGAATGTTCAGTGAATGGTGCAAGCAATTAATGGGAGAATCAGAAGGAAAGGATAATAAGGGCATTTGGCCGGCCAGTGCCAACTTTACGACTGATTTGCACTCATTGGGTCAATATATTCAAGAAGGCAGAAGAAATCTTTTCGAAACAGTTATTAGAGTCGAAAATCCAACAAATGATGTGAAAATCCCTTCTGATGATCGTAATTTAGACCAGTTAAATTTCCTATCTGGTAAAAGTTTAAACTTTGTAAATGAACGTGCCTATGAAGGAGTTGTTCTTGCTCACACTGATGGTGGTGTTCCTGTTATGACAGTAAATATTCCTGATCAAACAGAACACACTTTAGGTTACTTAATTTACTTCTTTGAACTGGCAATTGCTGTTTCTGGCTACGTTAATGGCATTAATCCATTCAACCAACCTGGTGTTGAAGAATATAAACGGAACATGTTTGGATTGCTTAATAAACCAGGTTATGAAGAATTACACGATGATTTGACAGCTAGATTCAAGGAAGAAAAATAATTTTTAATTATTGAAACTTTTTTAAAATAAGCTTATTATAATTATATGCTTACTTTATACAAGCTATATTGATATAAATTAAATATAAAATATATATCATCCTGTACATTGTATCTATTCATGTTAACCATTATGGAAAGGGTAAAAGTTTTTGACTTTTAACCTTTTTTTATTAGGGAGATTTAATTATATGGAAGAAAAGAAAGAAACACCCAAGAGGGTTCTGGCAATTATCAGTTGTGCTTTAATGGCTTTTGTTTCCATTTTGACAGAAACAAGTTTAAATGTTACTTTTCCCACATTGATGAAACAATTTCATATTGGGTTGGGATTAGTTCAGTGGACTACAACGGGATATTTATTAATGATCTCTGTAATAATGGTTGCAAGTTCATATCTAAATGAACGCTTTTCAGCAAGACAATTGTTTTTAACTGCCGCAATTGCATTCATCGCTGGTTCAATTGTGGCTGGTTTTGCAACAAATTTCTGGGTTTTACTCGCAGGTCGCTTGATTTCTTCGGTTGGAGCAGGATTGTCAATACCGTTAATGTTTAATATGGTAGTAGAATTAATGCCGCAAGAAAAATGGGGCTTCTATATGGGTTTGACTGGTTTAGTCATTATTCTTGCACCGTCTCTAGGCCCCACGTTTGGTGGCACAGTTGTTTACTATTTTGGCTGGCCACTAATTTTTGAGATTGTAGCGGTAATTGCTGTATTTATTATGATTTTGGGTTTATTCGTAATTGAACAATACCATGAGAAAAAACATCCGACTTTTGACTGGCTAAGTTATATTGTTATTGCTAGTGCAATGGTAATTTTTAACTTAGGTTTCAATAGAATTAGTAATGGTTTTAGAGATATTGGTTTTTGGCTTAGCATGATTGTCGTGGCAATTTTGGTATACGCGTTTATAAAATTGTCACGCTCCAGCAAAAAGAAACTGATAAACTTGAATATTTTTAAAAATAAACCCTTTATTTTTGCCATGATATCTTATCTATTATTGCAGTTTATCAATATTGGTACCAGTTTCGCTGTGCCTAATTATGTGCAAATTGTTAATCATGCCAGTTCTTTAATCGGAGGTTTGGTTTTGCTTCCCGGTTGTATTATCAGTGGTATTTTAAACCCCTGGTTTGGTCATATTTATGATAAAAAGGGTGCGCCATTGCCACTACTTACGGGAACAGTATTCTGCTTAACGGCCTGTTTGCTTTTTTCTTTGTTTAGTTTGAAAATCAGTACATTCATGGTCGGTGTTTTTTATGGCATTATGATTATTGGTCGCCAGATGGCGTTTAATAATACAATGGCTGAAGCATCGAAATTACAGCCAGAAAAATTGCATACTGATGCAACTGCTGTCTTTCAAACGGGTCAACAGTATGCTGGATCAATGGGAACTACAGTAATGGCCGCTATTATTTCATCTTGGCAAAAAAGACCTGGTAATTATGCAGCACTTACGGCACAAGGCAGTCAAGAAGCATTTTTATTTTTGACATTTGTCAGTGTGATAATTTTGCTTAGTTATTTAAATTTATTCAGACTTGAGAAGAAATTGAAATAAAATCAAAAATAAATATCAAAATTGAAAATGAACTATTAAGGGAATATTTGCTAAAATATTCCCTTTTTCTATTTTTGGCGATCTTGCACTTAAAATAAAGCTTTGCTAAAATACAGGAGATATAGATATCTATATATTGTCGTAATACGGACGACAGTTTCTACTCGGAACCGTAAATTCCGAACTATGGATAAATCAGCATTTAAAACATTGATTTCTGTTTTTAAAACGGCTTTTTTACCATGGCTTTGGTAGAAAAGTCGTTTTATGTTTTGAGGTGAAAAAGTGAAAAAACCATATACATAAAACAAACTAAAAGTATGTTAAAAAAATAGTCAAGAAATATCACCAAAAAATACTTGAAAGGAAAAAACAATGACAAAAAATGTTCTATTAATTTGTGGTTCCGGAGCATCTTCTGGCTTTATGGCAGCAAATATGCGTAAAGCTGCAAAAAAAGCAGGTTTGGATTTTAAAATTCAAGCAAGAAGCGAAGCAGAGCTTTCAGATTATGCTAATGATATTGATGCACTAATGGTTGGACCTCACTTGAAAGCTGAATTTAATGCAATAAAAGAAAGAGTACCTTCACAGGTAAAAGTAATCTTAATGAAGCCAGAATATTATGCAATCCTTGATGGTAAGGGTGCAATAGATCATTTGAAAAAAGAATTAGAACAATAAAGAAAGAAGGAAAATTTAAGAATGAATGGCTTCATGACCTTTTTAAATACAAAATTTGCTCCTAAGGCACAAAAAGTTGCTAATAATCAATGGATTATCACTATCAAAAATTCTATTTTGGAAGTTTTACCATTTATCTTCGTCGGTTCACTAATTACTTTATTAAATATACCGACAAACTTTTGGAAATGGTGGCCAAATCTTTCGCCAATTAATAGTTTCACTTTTGGCTTGACCTCAATTTTTGTTGCCTTTTTAGTCCCGTTTAATTTCATGGAATTTAAAAAGATCAATAAGCAAAGAATTATAGCAGGCCTATCCTCAGTTGCACTTTTTCTGATGCTTGCTAACCCTTCATGGGATAAAACTGGTAATGTAATCTCATACCAATTTTCAGAACTCGGTGCAGGAGGGATGTTTGTTGCCTTAGTTGTTGGTGTTTTTGTTGCTTTGATTATGGAACTATTTGCTAAGTTTAGTTTCTTTAGTGATGATACTTCAATGCCAGATTTTGTGACAGCTTGGTTTGATTCAATGTTGCCTATTGCTGTTGTAATAGCAACAGGTTGGTTGCTTACCGATGTCTTGCACTTTAATCTTTATCACTTAATTGTAGCTATTTTTTCACCTATAGCGACATCTTTAGATACTTGGTGGGGTTTCACATTTTATTTATTTTTACAGTGTTTTATTTATTCAATGGGAATTTCCAGCTGGGTATTATCTGGAATTGATAAGCCAGTAATGCTGGCTGGTATAGCTGCCAATGCAAGTGCATATTCTTTGGGACATGCAGCTAAACATATATTCACTAGTGAGCTTATTTTTAGTTTTCCTTGGATTGGTGGTATTGGATGTACAATGCCGCTTGTCTTAATGATGCTATTTTGGGCAAAATCGAATCGACTTAAAGCTCTTGGAAAAGCCAGTGTTTTACCAACAATTTTTAATATTAATGAACCTGTTGTATTTGGCACAATAGTTTGGAATCCTTACTTAATGATTCCATTATGGATCAACGGCATTGTTTTGCCTTTGATTACTGCTTTTTGGTTTAAATCAGGTCTTTCTCCTATACCACACTCATTAATGCAAATGTGGTATATTCCATTTCCTTTTGTTACCTGGATTGTCAGTCCAGCATTCAGCTCTATGATTTTATTAGTAATCCTTTTTATCGTTGGTGGTTTAATTTATTATCCATTTTTCAAAGTTTATGACAGAAATTTGGTTAAACAAGAAACTGAAAGTGAGGCATAGACGTGGAAGATAATAATCAATTCAGTGAAGAAAATGTTAAAAATACAATGAACATTATTTTAAATGCCGGTGATGCCCGTGATTTTATCAGTAAAGCCTTGGATGATGTGGCAAATTCGAATTACGATAACGCAAAAGAGAACATGAAAAAAGCAAACGAAAAATTAGTAAAAGCTCATCGTCTGCAAACCAAAAAAATTCAAGAAGAAGCTGAAGGTAAGCCAATACAATACTCAGTATTATTTACACATGCTCAAGATACTTTGATGACAATCAACACTGAGTATAATTTGGCAAATCATCTAATAAAGATATTTGAAAAGCGTGATTGTCAGTGTAAAGGTGATCTGAATGAGAAAAAATAATTTTTCATACTTTCCCAAAAACTTTTTGTGGGGAGGTGCTCAAGCTGCCAGTCAAGCAGATGGTGCTTTTCAGGCAGATGGAAAAGGATTAAATTCCTCAGATGTGCAACCCTATCTTCAAGGATTATCAAATAAAGAGTTGCAAGCCGCGGAGTCACAAGGGATGACGCTAAACGAAGTTAAGAAAAACAGTCAAGATACTGAAAATTATTATCCCAAACGTTTTGGTATTGACTTTTACCATACTTATAAAGAAGATTTACAGCTTTTAGCTAATGCAGGTTTTACTACCTTTAGAACTTCTCTAGATTGGTCGAGAATTTTTCCTAATGGAGACGATGAAAAGCCTAGTGAAAAGGCACTAAGGCATTACTCAGACATGATTGATTGTATGGTGCAATTAGGAATTGAACCAATTATCACAATGAATCATTATGAAACTCCTATTAATATTACACTTAAATATGGGGGTTGGCCTAATAAGAAAGTAATTCCTCTTTTTGTGAAATTTGGCAAAGTATTGTTGGATTGGTTCGGTGATCGCGTAAAATATTGGATTGTAGTTAATCAAATTAATATGGTTCAAATAGAACCTTGGCTTTCAGTCGGAGTAGCTAGTGATCAATATCTAAATCAAGAACAAGCTCTTTATCAAGCAATGCATAATCAAATTGTGGGAGCAGCAGAAATAAAAAATTATGCACGTTCTTTGAATAATCCTAATATACACATTGGAACAATGGTTGCTGATGGTACTGTTTATCCTGCAAGTAGTAAGCCGGACGATGTTATTCTTGCAATGCAGCAAAATCGTATGCAATATTTTGTTACAGATGTTCAATTTAGAGGTAAATATCCCAAATTTGCTTTAAATTATTTTAATGATAAGAATATTGAACTTGATATTACGCAAAATGAAATGAAATTAATTAACGAAAATCGTATGGATTTTTTAGCTATCTCTTATTACTATTCTCGTATGGTTGACTCAACAAAGAATAAAATGCAACCAGCAGATAATTTACAAAATCCGAATTTGAAACAAAGTAGTTGGGGCTGGGCTATTGATCCTCAAGGACTATACAATACTTTATCTCAATATTATGATCGCTATCAGAAACCAATTATTATTGCTGAAAACGGCTTAGGTGCTTATGACAAATTGGAAAGAGACAAAAAAGTACATGACTCTTATCGTTCAGAATATCTGAGTATGCATATTGAACAAGTAGGAAGAGCAATACATGATGGGGCAGAAGTAATAGCTTATTGCGCTTGGGGACCGATTGATATCGTTTCGTGTTCTTCTCAACAAATGTCAAAACGTTATGGCTTTGTTTATGTTGATATTGATGATAATGGTCAGGGAAGTAAAAAACGTTACTTAAAAGATAGTTATTTTTGGTATAAACAAGTAATTAACTCGAATGGTAAATATATATAAATGAATCAGGAATAAGAAAAAATTTTTAAAAGCAACAAATGCACTTTTTGAGATGATTTAATTAAAAATAAAAATTTTTCGATAGGATTTAGTGCATTATAAGAAGTTTTTTGCTTAAGAATAGTGAGAACCAGTTTCGTTAACTTTTAAATAGGTAACAATTTTGTTATCTTAAGTTTTTCGTTAAAAAGACTGATTTTGAAATTTTAATGATATTATCATTGATATTATAAAAATAAAATACATTTTTGCAGTATAACTAGACACCAAGAGTATCTAGTTATACTTTTTTATTACCTAGTATAAAATTAAATATTTTTAATATTTTTATGTACATTTTTAAATAAAATGATAAAATACTTAATAATTAAATTTGAGGAGGAAAAAGCAATGAGGCGAATTAGCAATCAGCATATTTCGATTTTGTCACAAATTATTTTGCTGACAATGTATACCTAATCACTATTATATTAAAGGAGTATAAATATGGCTGATACAACCAATACTAACAAACTAACAGTAAAAACTTTTCTAAACAACATTTTAGCAGGAACCGCAACTGGAATAATCGTGGGCTTGATTCCAAATGCAGTTGTCAGTGCAATCTTAAAACTTTTTGGTCAAAATCCGGTGACGGCATCTATTAACCAGGCATTACTGATTTTTCAATGTGCTACACCTTTGCTAATTGGTACGTTAATTGCCATCCAATTTAAAATGGTTCCACTAGATGTTGCCATTGTAGGGGCCGCTGCTTATGTTGGCTCTGGCGTTACAAAATTCGTACCACAAATTGTGAACCCTGCTACTAAAGCTCAAGGTGTCTTTGTTTCGGCAGGAACAGGAGATCTTATTAATACCATGATTACGGCTGGCTTGGCTGTCGGGCTTTTATTATTAGTGGGTCAACGTTTTGGCTCTGTCAAAATTGTTGCAGCTCCGATTGTTGTTGGTGGAGGAGCAGGTTGGATCGGCATGATGATTTTGCCATATGTAAGCAAAATCACCACCTGGCTTGGGTCAGTAATTAATTCCTTTACTAATTTACAGCCAATTTTAATGTGTATTTTAATTTCCTGTATGTTTGCAATTCTGATAATTTCACCTATATCAACTGTGGCAATTGGAATGGCTATCCAATTAAATGGTCTTTCTGCAGGTGCAGCAGCAATGGGAGTCGCGGCAACGACACTGGTATTAGTCGTTCATTCTTGGCGAACTAATAAATCAGGAGTTACTATTGCAATTGCATTAGGAGCAATGAAAATGATGATGCCCAATCTTTTCAGGCATCCAGTTATTGTTTTACCAACATTAATTACAGCAGCGCTTTCCGCTATTCCAGTGGCTCTATTTCACGTTAGTGGCACTCCAGCTTCTGCTGGTTTCGGTCTCGTTGGCCTGGTAGGGCCTCTGGCATCCTTAGATGCTGGCAAAGCAAGTATTAATATTGTAATGGCCTTGATTGTCTGGATAGTATTCCCTGTTCTAGTAGCAATGGTTTGCCGTTTTCTCTTTGAAAAAGTATTTCATGTTTATGATGAAAAGGTAGCCTTTGCCTATCTAGGTGAATAATTGTAATTACTTAAATCTGTCATAAAAAACAAATCCTTACTTACATCAATTTATTTTAAACATCAAAAAACTCGTGAAAAACAAATTTTGTTTTATTCACGAGTTTTTATTTGTAAACTGATTTCTAATTTAAATTAAATTTTTCCCATGCAGTTTCGATTTGATCATAATTTAATGCTGCTGTCTTAGGAAAAAGTAATTTAGCATCTTTTAGATCCGTTTTAGAGCCAACGCCAACTGATAAAGCACCTGACTTGTTGATAGCAGTGATACCTGCAATTGAATCTTCAATACCTACGCAATCCTGTGGTTTAAGATTAATTGCTTCAGCTGCAGCAATAAAAATGTCTGGTGCTGGCTTACCAGCGGCAACTTTACTTGGATCTGCAATTGCATCAAATGCCTCTGTCAGTTGTAATTTTTCTAGTATGAATGGACCATTTAAGCTAGCAGAAGCCAAAGATAGTTTAACGTTGTTTTTCTTAAGGGATGAAATTAATTCACTAATTCCAGGTAAGATATTTGCAGGAGTTAAACTGGCCAACAAATTGCGGAAAATATTATTTTTTTCATTGGTCATTTCATTAAATTGTTCTTGTGAAACGGAAATATTTAAAAATTTTAAGATTGCATTTAAAGAATCTGTTCGACTTACACCTTTTGTTTGCTTTTCAAGTTCATCCGGCAATTCGAGGTTAAAATGATTTTTGATTAATTGTCTCCAAGCTTGGAAATGGTATACGGATGTATCTGCAATGACTCCATCTAAATCAAAGAGAACGCCTTTCATTTAAAAACTTCCTTTCACTTGTTACTGGCGTAGTATCAAGTATTTTGTTAATTTGGTTAAAATCTTCGTCTGAAATACTAATAAATGGCAACAGACTATTCAATTCTACCATAGAATTTTCACCAAATTTTTTGAGATTATCGGGATCTTGCAAAAAGTCAAAAACAGTATTGATTGGTCTTAGCTCTTTAACAAGTTCCGCATCGCTCATTAGTTCTTTTACGGGCATATTGATATTGTAGTATTCAATATAACTATTTTCTGGCACATAAGAAATTGTAAAATCACCG
Organism: Lactobacillus sp. wkB10; assembly: GCF_000760615.1. NCBI lineage: Bacteria > Bacillati > Bacillota > Bacilli > Lactobacillales > Lactobacillaceae > Lactobacillus > Lactobacillus sp. wkB10. Next base: position 277,597 of record NZ_JRJB01000001.1, read on the forward strand.
TTAGTTAATTCCAATGGCAAAGATGATTGCCTGCCGTTAATTTCAACTTTATCCTTCACTCTAGGTAATTTTACGGTTACTCTTTGACCAAAAGGAATGCTTAAGCTGACCTTGATAGTGTGTTGGGCATCAGTTTCAAGTTGGTAAGCCATTTTGAGATCGCCATAAGAACTGTGATAGTGTCCTGAAATCTTTTTAAACCGATAATCAAATTGGGGAGCAAAAAGCACGTTTTGATAGCCATTATTTTGTTTCCTTAAGCCCAAAACTTGTTGATAAATCCACTGCATAATTGCACCGATTGAATAGTGGTTCAGTGAGTTCATTCCTTCGGGATTCATTGAGCCATCAGGCAAGACTGAATTCCAGCGTTCCCAAATTGTAGTAGCACCCAAATTAACTTCATAGAGCCAGCTTGGAAAGTCTTCGTTTAGAAAAATTTGCGTTGCTAATTTATGTTCTCCATTTTCTGACAGAACCTGACAAATAAAGGGCGTTCCAATAAAACCAGTTTGTAAATGATTGTGGTCCTTTTTTAGCCTCTGAACGAGATCTTTAACAACGCGTTTTTTCTGTTTTTCTGGTACTAAATCAAAATGAAGAGCTAAAGCATAAGCTGTCTGTGTGTCAATTGCTAGACGGCCATTTTTAGTAATAAATTCGTCTCTAACAGCTTTTTTAATAGCTTGAGCTTGTCGGTCATATTCTTGAGCATCAGCAGTATTACCTAAAATGCGAGCTGCTTGAGCAACAATCCAACTGGAATAAGCGTAATAAATTGAGGCAATATAGTCTTCGTCAGTTTTTCCACTAGGCATAGCTGAGTTTTCACCGTCTAAAGAAAGCCAGTCACCGAATTGAAAGCATCCTGTCCAAAGGTTCTTGGTCGTAGTCGCTTGACCAACCCAATCTACCCAAGCTTTCATATTAGAATAATTTTGTCTTAAGATAGCTGGATCGGCGGTAGCCTGATATGCTGTCCACGGAATAACAGTCGCGGCATCCCCCCAAATTGCTGCACCGCCATTGTCATTTCCCATAGCTGGCGCGTACATTGTTAACATACCTTGATGGGCAACCTGCTCAATTTTCATGTCTTTAGCATACTTTTTGAAAAAAGGGTATGCATTCATATTTAAAATTGCAGTTCCTGAAAAAATGTCGGCATCGCCCGTCCAGCCCAGACGCTCGTCTCGTTGCGGACAGTCTGTTGGAACATCAAAGAAGTTGCTTTTTTGACTCCATAAAACATTCTGGAGCAAGCGATTAACTTTGGTATTAGAGGTTTTGATACCACCAGTAATTTCAAGATCAGAATAGATTACCGCGGCTTTAAAATCTTCTTTTCTTAAAGGCTGAGAATTGCCGGAAACTTTGACATAACGGTAACCATAGTAGGTGAAATGTGGTCTGATCCATTTTTGTTCACCGTTTGAAATATAATGAAAAGCTGCACGAGCCTGGCGAAGATTATCCCTGTAAAAATTGCCGTCTTGGAGTATTTCTCCCATTTGTAAGTCAATTTCCTTGCCAGCTGATTCGTGATTGTAAAATTCTGGCCAACCAGCATGATTTTGACCGAAATCGAGGACTGTTTCACCTTTAGGAGTACGTATAATTTCTTTAACAGGTAAATATTCTTTTGTTTTTAAGGGCAAGCTTAGACGATCATGCAATATTTCTTTAGAATGCTGCAATATAATTGCAGGCTGCCAATTAGTTATTTTTTTGGTATCGTCAAAGTCCTCTCCGTAATAAATGGCTGATTTGGTTACTTTACCAGCAGAAGTTTGCCATGTGGCGTCCGTGTTTATTATCTGATTGCTGCCATCATCATAAGCGATATGCAACTCAGCAATAGCCATTTGTTGGTCACCATAGATGCAATCTTTACCGCCATCGAAACCGAAGTTGCCTTTATACCAACCATCCCCAAGGGAAATTAAAAGTTCCTGTTGTGATTTTTCATTCAGCATCTCAGTTACGTCATAAGTTTGAATCTGTACCAGTTTGTCATAGGCTGTGACTCCCGGTGCAAGGAACTCATTACCAATTTTTTTCTTATTCAAAACAGCTTCGTAAACACCTAAACCGCTGATATAGAGGCGGGCTTTTACCACCTTTTTGTTTAAAACAAAGGCTTTCTTTAATAAGGTATTTTGAATGTCTTTATTTTGATTACCAATCCATTCTGCAGTGAAAGGTTCATTCATTTTACCAGTCTCAAAGAAGCTATTTTTACTTGTTTTAGTTTTATTATCTTTTAGAAAAATTGTTATTTCATAACGGGTTCGGGGCTTTAGCTCCAGTTCTAAGTCAAAATAATTATTGTTGTATTGTTGCCACTGACTATCATAAACAGGTTTATTGGCATTTATTGTTAAACGCTTTTGTACAACACCTGCCTTTTGATTAGTTTCAGCACTGAATTCAATTCTTAAATGATTGTCTAAGTCATAACCAAGAGGTTCGGTATAGTGATTGACTAAAATATCTTTGATTTTTAACATTGATTTTCCTCTTTATAAATGAGTTTCAAAATGGCCACAGAACGGATCTACAGGGCTTTGCCCGGTAAATTTTTCATGTCCCATCATTTTTTCTAGAAGAGCATCAATTGTGACATCATTGCCTGTATAAGCATTAATGTAAGTTGAAACCATTGGAATATCAAAGAGGTGATAGGGATTGCAAGTAGAAACAAAAACTGTAGGGATGCTCTTCATGAACCATGGAGCATCAGCTGCCATTAGATGAATCCAATCAAGTCTAGTTGTGGTTTGATTGCTTGCCGTTTCAACGTTAGCTACATAAAATGCCAGGTCAAATTGTTCCTTTTCGTATTGCACTCCACCTTCAAAAACTTCTTTAAAATCAAGATTTTTGCGGTCAAAAACTGTAACTTTAAATCCTTTTCCTTCAAGTTTTTCCTTAAATTTTGTGGTTACTTTTCCGCCCTCTTTAAAGCCGCCATCGTCTGTATCTCCTAAAACAACTAACCGTACTCGAGGATATTTTTCCGGAGTAATAGGCAAAAGCTTATCGCGGTCTTTAACTAAGGTAACCGATTCTTGTGCTACTTTTTTTGCCATCTTTTCATGTTCTGCCAATTTCAAATCAAGATCTTGCGATGCAGGTTCGCAAAGATTATTTTCTGTATCCATTACGCCTTGTGCAACTTTAGTGGCAATTATTCTGGTAACAGCTTCTTCGAGTCGACTTTTTGAAATCCTGCCGCTTTTAACTGCGTCAGTCACAAACTGATAATCTTCATCGATATCCTTGTTGAATAAGATCATGTCGATTCCTGCGTTAATGGTGGCTGGTAATGCTTCTGAGCGTGGCAAAATTGCATTGTATCCTATCATTGGCGTGGCATCAGTAATTGTGAGACCGTTAAAATGCAAAACAGTCCGTAAAAGTCCATCAGCTAATAGTTTGGAAGTAGAAGCAGGCCGTAAACCTTTATTTTCAATACCTGGTTGTAAACGGCGTTCCCAAGCTGGTTGCATAATGTGGGCGATCATTATGGCAGGCAAACCATTTTGAATTAAGTGACGATAAATTTGCCCGTATGATTCCATCCATTTGTCAGCAGATAACGAGTTAATTGAACTCAAAAGATGTTGGTCTCGCTCATCAACGCCATCACCGGGAAAGTGTTTTGCTACTGGAATAATATGATTAGCATTAAAACCTTTGATTTGTGCGTCAGACATTCTAAGCACACGCTCTTTATTGCTGCCATATGTGCGTACATTCATTATGGGGTTACGAAAGTTTAAATCAAGATCTACAATTGGTGCAAAAGCCATGTTTCCACCGACTTGTTTAGCCTCATAGCCCGATACATAACCCAAATTATATGCATTCTTTTCGTTGTTGGTAGCAGCAATTTGCAAAGGTCTGCCGAACCATGTTCCTTCGCTTAATAATCCATTCCCACCAGCTTCCAAATTGGCAGCAACAAAAAGGGGAGTTTGACTTGCTTTCTGCGAAACTGCTATTTCACGCTGCAATTTTTGAGCTTTATCAGGACGGTACATAATCCCGCCAGGCTGATATTTCTGAATAAATTTAGTTAAATCTTTTTGATCTTCATCTTCACCAATAACAAAGAAAAGCTGTCCTATTTTAGCAGCAAGAGACATGTTAGTTATTTTATTTTTGACAAAAGCGATCTCTGCAGCTGATAAGTTATATGGACTTTGAGTTAAATCAGTCATATTTTCCTCCCAAATTTAGAAAAGTCTTGCTTTGTTCTTCATTTTAACTTAATGTAAAAAAGCAAACTATTGTTAAATTACATAATAAAACTGTTTATTTCACAGAATCTCTTTCATAAATTAAAGGTATCAAAATGCACGAAAAAACAATCCAAATGTTACGTCAGAATAATGGGTTTCGCGATTGGAACACGATGTTGCAAGATTTTAAATTAGGTGAGTTTAACTTGAAAGTTGCTGGTCATATCAATAGTGAGCCTGTTTATGAGTTCTTCAATACTTATTCTGATAACTTTGTATTAAACAGTAGTTCTATCACAATTTCTGTTCAACCTGTAAAATCATATATTCCCTTTCATATACATGATTATGTAGAAATCAACATTCCTTTGGTAGGTAACTGTGTCGTAGTAACTGAGCATGAGCGTATTAAAGTTAATCAGGATAACATGATTTTTATCGGTATCAAAACTCCTCACAAAGTAGAACCAATTGATAAGAATGGTGTGGTTTTAAATATTGAATTGCGTACGTCTGCTTTCTCTTTAAATGAACTTAATTTTTTGCAATCAAAGGGCAAAGGTATTTCAATTTCCAACTTACTTTTTTCTTTATTATCTGACGAAGATCATGGTGAAGGTCGATATAGTCTGTTCGAGATTGACCATGACCCCAAAATTACTGATATTATTTACGATATCATTGACGAATATTATGACAATAAAATTCAGTCCGATCAGATCATTAAATTAGAAATGTTGACTATGTTTTCCCTGCTGATCAGAAAAACTTATTATCGTGAGGCTCAAGTAACTGATTCAAAAAAGAAAAATAATAATTTGCTCTCATTGTTACTTTATATTGAGAAAAATTATTCTAATATCACACTTGAGCAAATGGCACAGCACTTTGGCTTTAATCCAAATTATTTATCAGATTACTTGAAGAATGAAACTGGATTGTCGTTTATTAAATTAGTTCAGTTGCAAAGAGTAAATGTAGCTGCAGAATATTTGACTTACACTAAGGCACCTATCGAAAAGATTGCTGCCAGAGTTGGATATGAAAATGCGTCCTATTTTTATAAAATTTTCAGACATTACTTTGGTATTTCTCCAGCAAAATACCGTTCTAACAGGAGATAAGAGGGTTGAATAAATTTCAATCCCGTTTTCAAGTAAATGAGGATGAAATACCATCCTGCAAAGCTCATCACTTGATGAAAAAATAACTTAAGGATAGCTTTTACTTTTATTATAAAGTAATTGCTTGGAACGAAAAAAACGTGATGAAGATAGATATTGATGAATAAACTTTAATTGTAAAAGGTTATTTTATAATAATTTTTCTGAATAATATTTAAATCGCGTCAAAGAGTATTGCGGTAATCCAATTAATTTTTAAATAATAAAAGAACTTTAAACTACTGTGCTTAAAGTTCTTTTTGATGGTTGCAAAAGCAATTAAATTACATAAAAAATAAAAAGCATTAAAATGCTTTGATCAAAAAAATTATTTTTAAAAAAGTTTATTAACGCTTACGAATGTAAACATTTTTATATAATAACATTTATTGTAAATAATTTTGGCGAAACGACTTTTAAGTGATTAAATAACTAAAAAAAGCCCCAATTTTTGCATAAAAAAAGGTATAATTTGAAATGAATTGAAGGGAGTTTTTTTACAAATGATGTGTGATAATTTGTTTTTTAAAATTTTGTGGGTAGTCGTTTACGCTATTACCGCTTATTATACCTTTACCGGCAACATGATGATGGGGATGTACTGGATGGCAGGCGGTATGCTGGCTCAAGCAGTAGTTGACCTTGTCTATCATTTTTGGCCAAATCGTAAAAAGTGCTAAACAAGGTTTAAATTTTAATAGCGCAAGTTTATTAAGGATTAATTTTTAACTCAGTGGGTAAAGAATTGTCCTTTTTTGTTTTCCTTGACAATAAAAACACCGAAACTTATCCAGTTTCGAGGTTTTGCTTTTAGCTAATTTAATTCTTGGCAACATTCACTTTGCGGATGTAACGGTTTTTACCAATACGGTAGAAAGTCTTCTTCTTAATACGGTAGGTTTTGCCGTTGATTTTGACAATCGCGCCTTTCTTGAGTTTCTTCTTCGAAACACGTTTGCCTTTGTGTGTGTACTGGTACGATGCTTTACGTAATTTTACAAAACGTGACTTAGATTTGCGTTTTGCGGCAGTGACTGTGGTAGAGTCACTATTGCTATTAGATGAATTGCTAGAGTTGCCAGAATTTGACGTGCCACTTACGAGAGGACCAGTTTTCTTGTAGTTAGCGTAAGCACTATTTATCTCATCGGTAAGTGCGTCAACAGTTGACTGAGTAGCACCCATTGCTTCGGCTGAAGTAAAGCGTTTGTAAATATCCTCGCTCCAAGCCTTATCTGCTTTATTTAATTTAGCAAAATTAACATTAAATGTATATTCGTTATATGCTGCATTAAGCTTATCAGTATTTGCATAAGGTACATCAGGATTACTGTTATCTACAGGATGAAAATCACCAGATTTTAGATCAGTATAATCATTAGTATTTTGTACTAAGGCTGTTGTATCTGATGGATAAACAATTTCAAGCCAATCTTCATAATTAACATAAGCTTCGGCAATTTCACCGCCACCGATATCCTGTAATAATTCATTGTCAGGTATACCACCAATTTGCATAGTTAAATAAAATGGATAACCTCGTAATGAAATTAAAGGTTTAGTATCATCACTTGCTTTACGTACTACCATAGTACTAGCAGGGTAAACATGACCAGGTGGTCCTTTTAGAGCGTGCTTTAAAGTACCGTATTGCAGCCAAATCTTTGTTCCTTGGTGGTTGGCTGAAACAGTTTGAACATTGTCAAAATTAAAGACTGCCGTCATTGGTGCGGCGAGACTTAAAGCGGCAATTGTTGCGAAGATTATGCGTTTATTCTTCTTTTTTTCACTCATTATAACAGAAAACTATTGTTTTTCTGGCAGAACTGATATCAACGAACTGGGAGTAAAATACTGTCCTCTTTTACCAGTATACTACAAGCTAATTTTGAAAAGGAGTGGCAACTTCAGCTGTAATGCGATCAAACTATCTTTTTATTGGTCATTTTCTTTTAAAAAACTCTGAATAATTCTTTCTCTCATAGTTAGAAAGACCTGATTATGACCAGTAGGGTGAATACGATTGGTCAAAAGAATTAGACCCGACTTTTTTACGCGGTCAAGAAGCATAAGAACACCAGTGAAGCCGGTATGCAGAATCAGCGGGTAATGCAACTGAGGGTCAAAGCGCAAGTCCCAGCCCCATGAGCGTGGCTTGACACCCGCCGGATTTTTATTATCGAATAACATTGCGACAAGTTCTTGACTGAAGGGCAGAATGTGTTTATCCAAGCCCAAGTATCCTTTACTTAATTTAACCAAGTCATTCATTGTGGAGAAAAGTCCTGCTGACCCGCAATCACTGCCAAGCTGGCGTGCTTTAGGATCGTGCGGTTCGCCTTGCAAAACTTTCCCTTGGTAAACAGCGGTGGGCACACATAAGTCCTTAGGGGGATTGAATGTAGTGTTTTTTAAACCTGAAGGCTCAATTATTAATTTTTGACCAACCTCTTGAACTGGTTGACCAAATATTTTTTTAACAACCAACCCCAACAAGATAAAATTCGTATCGGCATAGCGCATTTTATGTTCAAACTCGTCTGTGACAGGTAAATGAATGATGGCATTGATTAATTCGTCATGGGATAATTGGTCGCGCTTTTCAATCCAGCCACGGATTCCGCTGGTATGGGTAAGCAAATGAAAAAGGCGGACACGTTCATCTTTAAATTCAGGAATAAAGTCGTGCAGTGGTTCAGTAAAATTGAGCTGTCCATCTTGATATAATTTAAGCAAAATATTTTCAGTAATAATTACTTTGGTCAGACTGGCTAAATCATAAATAGCAAACGGGCTAAGTTGCGTAACTGTCGGGTAGGTACTTGCAAAGCCGACGGTTGAAGTGAAAACTTGTTCATTTTTAAAAAACGCATAGTTTACGCCCGGTACAATGCGTTCCGTAACCATTGATTCAATTAAATTTTGGGTGTTTGAGTAGTCAATCATAAAATCTGTCTTTCAGTTAATATTTCTAATTATATTATATACAATTCGTTGGTTTATTTTTCCAAATAAGTGTGAATGAAATTTTAAATGTTAAAAAATAGATTTAATGGTAAATTTTATGTAATCGCTTGCATAAATTGATTTCTAATGTTAAATTTAAGTTTGTAAAATAAAAGAACTTTTATTTGACGTGTTACTGGTAATGCAGGCAAGATCAAGTGTATGTAATTAATAACCGAGATGGACGGTTTTATTTACGTATATTTGGTCTTTTTTATTTAAATAAAAGAAGGAAAATTATGGATAATCATAAGATCGCGCTACAAATCATAGATGGAGTGGGCGGAAAAGAAAATGTCTCTGGTTTAACGCATTGTTTTACCAGATTGAGATTTGTTTTAAAGGACGAAAGTAAAGCAAGCAAAGACAAAGTTTCCAGTATAGAGGGAGTGATTCAGGTTGTTGAGGCCAGTGGTCAGTTTCAAGTAGTTTTAGGTAATAAAGTAGAAGCAATTTATGATGAAATCATGCCGCTGCTTGAAAATACCGCTACGGAAGATGATGAGCAAGACAAAAAAGTTGGTATTGGGACAAAGATTTTAAATGTTGTAACTGCTATTTTTACGCCAACTATTCCGGCCATTGCCGCTTCGGGAATGTTAAAGGGTATTTTGGCTGTTGCAGCATTAATTGGCTTAAATGTCTATCACGTTGATATAAAGACATTTAATACTTATATTATTTTGAATGCCGCGTCAGATGCTCTATTTTATTTTATGCCAGTGATTTTGGCTAGATCGGCTGCTAAGGTTTTTAAAACAAATGAATACATAGCTATGACTCTGGGAGCAACACTATGTTATCCCACTTTGGTAGAGTTGATGACGGGAAACAAAGCAGTAACGCTGTTTGGGATCGGAATTACCAAGGCAAATTATGTTTCCTCGGTTGTTCCCATCATCATAGCGGTTTTTGTACTGGCTTACGTTGAAAAATTTGTTAAAAAAATAATGCCGGATGTGCTCAAAATAATTATGGTACCAACTTTGTCTTTACTTATTATGGTACCTGCAACCTTAATGATTTTCGGCCCAATTGGTATTTATATTGGTAACGCAGTTAACTGGGCATATCACTATATCATGAACTTGAGTCCGATTTTATTAGGTGCCTTTGTTGGTGGTATTTGGTGTGTACTTGTTATTTTTGGTGCTCACAGAGCAATCATTCCAATTGGTATAAACGATGTTGCTAAAACAGGACGGCAAAACCTGCTTGCCTTTGCAGGTGCAGCAAACTTTTCACAAGCTGGTGCGGCTTTGGGAGTTTTCTTCAAAACTAAAAACAAAAATCTGAAAACTGTGGCAGCTTCAGCTACAGTGACAGCATTGTTTGGTATTACCGAGCCGGCTATTTATGGTGCTAACTTGCGTCTGAAAAAACCTATGGTTTATGCAGTAATTAGTGGTGCTTTAGGCGGTGCCTTGATGGGCTGGGGTGGCTCTTATGGAAATGCTTTTGCCAATCAAGGTGTCTTGACCATTCCTGTTTATGCTTCTGCCGGAACTAAGGCATTTATTTGTTACATTTTGGGTTGCTTGATTGCCTTTGGTGGAGCTTGCATTTTAACAGTTATATTAGGATTTAATGATTTACCTAGTGATGAAACTCCTGTAGAAAAAAGTAATTCAAGGACGGATCAAATTGAGGATGATCAGGAAGAAAATCCTGCTAAAACGATTGATGAAGATTTAGTTGCAGATGATTGCGACTTATCTGTAAATTCTCCTGTTGAAGGTAAAACGATACCTCTAACTCAAGTTTCAGATGAAGTTTTTGCATCCGGAGTTTTGGGTAAAGGTATTGCAATTCAACCTGCTTCAGGAAAAATTTTAGCTCCTGCAGATGCCACAGTCAGCATGATATATCCGACTTTACATGCAATTGGTTTAATATTAGACAGTGGAATTGAAATGATGATCCATATTGGCATCGACACTGTTAAACTAAGTGGAAAGTATTTTGAAAAGCACGTTCAAGATGGAGATCATGTCAAGAAGGGGCAGTTGCTAGTTTCATTTGACATGCAAAAGATTGAGCAGGCAGGTTACGACTTAACCACGACCGTTGTAGTGACTAATTCGAAAAACTATGCAGCCATTGGATCGACGAACAAGGATAACGTCACTAATAACGACCAGTTGTTATACCTGTTATCGAAATCATAATATCCAAATCTAAAATATGATTATTAGAGGAGTAAATATGGAAAAATTTAATCCAGACTTTTTATGGGGCGTATCTTCATCAGCCTTTCAAATTGAAGGCGGATGGAACGAAGATGGTAAGGGAGAATCTGTAGCAGATTATAATTCTTTTGTTCATGCTGGTCCCCAGCAAGCTGATACCAAAGTGGCCAGTGATTTTTATCATCATTATCGAGAAGATATTTCTTTAATGAAAGAATTAGGTCTTAAAGTATACCGTTTCTCCATTGCCTGGTCGAGAATTATTCCTGACGGTGATGGTCAGGTTAACCAAAAGGGGATAGACTTTTACAATAAAGTAATTGATTGCCTGATTGAAAATGGGATTGAGCCGTTTGTAACTCTATATCATTTTGATTTGCCCCTAGCCTTGGTAGAAAAATACAACGGGTGGGAAAACAGGTCTTGCATTTCAGCTTTTAGAAGATACGCCCAAATATGTTTTAAAGAATTTGGTGACAGAGTTAAGAACTGGCAGGTGATCAATGAACAAAACCTAATGGTTCGTGTAAACGAGCGCTTAAACATGTATCATGTTGAAGCTAAGAATAAAGAACGTGTCAGAGCTCAAATGGATTACAATATGTTTGTAGCAAGTGCCTGTGTTATGCAAGATTGTCATAACATGGTGCCAAACGGTAAAATAGGACCTGCAATATCATCCACCATGACTTATCCAGCATCTACCAAGCCACTAGATGTTTGGGCTGCTAAAATGAATGACAATTTTAAAACTAATTATGCCCTGGAAATGTATTGTTACGGACAATATCCAGGGTACTATAGCAATTACCTTAAAAGAGTGGGCATTTTTCCTTCAATGCAAGATCAAGATGAGCAAGTATTGCGCGATGCTCGGCCTGACTTCATAGCAGTCAATTATTATCGTACTCTCGTTGCCAGTTACTTACCCAGTGATGCCAATCACCCATTTGGTACAAGGAAAAATGATGTGGATTTTGATCTGTACGGCTATTTTAAGATCGAAAAAAATACTAACTTGTCTGCAACGGAATATGGTGCTCAAATCGATCCTATGGGGTTGAGAATTGTACTGAATGAATATTATCATCAGTTTCGTTTGCCAATGATTATTACCGAAAATGGTTTAGGTACTCCAGACGTTATGGCAAAAGATGGCAAGATTCATGATCAATATCGTATAAACTATCTGGCAGATCATATCCGAGCTTGTTATGATGCAATTCAAGATGGGGTAAAGCTAATTGGTTATTGTCCTTGGTCAGTTATGGATCTGTTAAGTTCACATCAGGGATTTAAAAAGCGTTATGGCTTTATTTACGTCAAAAGAACTGACAATGATCTAAAAGATCTACGTCGGATTCCCAAGGACAGTTTTTACTGGTACCAAAAAGTTATTGCAAATAACGGATTGGTCAACTAAACAATTGTATGCAATTAGGCGGTGAGCTGATGAAAGTGCTAAAAGTTTTGAATAATTCGCTTATTTTGGCATTAGATGAATCAGGTGCAGAGTGTATTCTAATGGGCAAGGGTCTAGGCTACCATAAAGCAATTGGTTATCCTGTTAAAAAAGAGGAAATTCAAAAGATTTTTGTCTTAACCGATAATAAAATGCTAAAAAACTTTATTCAGCTAGCAAGTACGATAGACGAAACTTATCTAAATATGGTTAAGGAAATAATAGATTTTGCCGCCGATAAATATCAAATCAAAGTAAAAGATTACCTTTATTTATCCTTGGCTGATCATATTTCGTTTGTGGTAAAACGAGTTAAAGAGGGAAATATTGGCGAAAATTTCAACTATCCTGATGTTTTACTTCACCATAGAAATGAATATCAAGTAGGGTTATTTGCAGTTAATTTGATTAATAAAAAAATGCATGTTTCGTTACCAAATAGCGAAGCAACGGGCATTGGCCTACATTTTGTGGATGCGGAAGTTGACGTTGGTGACCAACAGAAAAACAGGGAAATAGCTGATTTGGTGAGTAGTCTTAAGAAAATAGCTCAAAGGATTATCGGGGGAAAAATCGACCCAAATACCTTCACTTATTCGCGTTTTTTGACTCATCTAAATTATTTTTGTGAAAGAGTTTATGAAAACAAACTGTTTTCAGATGAAGATCAAGAGGGACTTTACCAAGACCTGGCTGCAAAAATGCCCAAGGAAGTTGAAATTATTAATGCTTTCGATGAGTTTATTAGGAAAAAAATTAACTTGAGGATTACTAAACAGGAGAAAATATACCTAATTGTTCATTTGCACAAAGTAGTTGAAGAAAACTACAAAAAAGTGTAGTTGGTAAAAAATGGGGCAATAATAAAAAAACTTCCGTATTGAAGAGCTTTTCGGAAGTTTTTCTTTGTGCTAAAAATACTCATTAGTTAAATTTAGTTTTTGAACTGAAAGTACTTGACAATAACTGTCTCTTCAAGCATAATAATTACTGTTGATTTTGCCCGCTGGTCAAATGGTTAAGACGCCACCCTCTCAAGGTGGAGTTACGAGTTCAATTCTCGTGCGGGTGATTTAACACTGGGATATAGCCAAATGGTAAGGCACAGGTTTCTGGTTCCTGCATGTTTCGGTTCGAGCCCGGATATCCCAATTTTTGTAATTTGTCTTAGTTTCAATTCGCTTGAAGTGTTGGTACTAAGGCATTTTTATTTTTTGCCATTTTTTGAAATTAACTGAAATTAGCCTAATAGGTGCAAAATTCTAGGCAATGGTGGATTAGTCAAAATATCTTAAAATTGTTATAGTTAGGTACTGAAAAGTGCTATAATATCAAGTGTTCAGTGATTTAATATTTTATAGTTTATTTACCTTAAGAAAGTCTATTTTGGACTTTCTTTTTTGTTTGAAACTGCAAAATCGGTACAAATTTTTCTTTTTTTATAGAATAAGAGAATAAGTAATTGTCCTTGCAATTAGCGTAAATAAATTAGATCTTTTGAAGTAGAAAAGGACATGTAAGGAGGAAACCATCCCTATGGAAGTGACGGAAAATCTAAAAGTATTTCTTAAGCAAGATTTAGATATGTTTGTGGCGCACTCAGGTAGGCATAAAACTGATTTAACGGCTGATAAGATAGATAATCTTACTACAATGGATAAGGTAATAGCCACTGAAGAAATAACTTTTGCTGAGAACGTGACTTGGTGTGTGGGCAAAGCTATTCAGAAATGTTCTATTAAATCAAAGAGAATTCTTACTGGTGTTTATTTATTTGACCATACTAATAAAGAAGTCATGAAAAAAATGGGCTATGGTAAAACTAGGTATTGGGAGCTGAAACAGATAGCTATAAATGAATTTATGAAAAACTTTGCTATATATCAAAAGAAGATAGATATAGAACCTTTTATCAAGCTAGTAAAATAGAGATTGGTTTTAACAATAACTTTAAGAAAAGTGTTCAGGTTTTTTCAAGTTTTAACCTAATATTAGGTGATTATTTTTAAGGAATGAATCCTAGCAAATACTAGCATTTACTAAGGTGGTTATTTGATAAAAATCGGTAAGAAAGCTGATATATAAGCTATCATGTCAATGCACACTATTTTGAAAACTGCACACTTTTTATCAGTAGGAAAAACCAAAATTGGATTATCCTAGTGTTTTAACATTTTATAATTACAACTAAAATATAGGTTGTTTAACTTGTTTTATACCCCAAACCAAATGTGGATTGGGCATATGCATACTTTAGAGTATGATGATTGTTACATCATGCAGCTCTAGTGAATTTTGTAATTCGATGATTCAATTCTATTTAGTCTTAAGGGAGGTCCAAAATGGACCCCCTCTTTGGCCAAGTTTTGATTGATCGTGATTATTTGACCTGATGCATTGAAACGATTTTGAAATGGGTCACAGTCATAACGGATTTTCTAAGTGGGCCTGAGCCACTTAGAGCATTTCTTTTAATGAGTGTAGTTGTAACTACGTCGTTAAGGGGGCCCTAAATTGGGGCGTCATTTTTGTGACAAGGGGTCGGTAATTCAAAGACCCCTTTAGTTTAATAGACAGGGGTTGCGTGTGCGCACTTCCTATAAAATTAAAGCACTGAAATCTCTTAATGCAATTATCTACAGTCCCCCCTCCCTTAAAATATTTCGAATTCAGTTTTTGAAAGAGAAGACACCATTATGTGGTTGCTCTCTTCAGATCAACGGGGCGGGGGATGCTTAACGCATTAATTCTGATATATTAGGCTTGTCGCGAAACACGACCGGCTAGGTTATAATCATTTATCTAATATTATTAAATAATTTAATTCTTACTATTGATTTGGTGCAAAAAGTTATATAATAATTTTTCGAATACTTTTAATATAGGGGGTAATAATGAAATTGAATATTAAAAAAATCGGGCTTGTGATAATTTCTGCTAGTTTAATAGGCGCAGCAGTAACGCCAACAACAACACCTGTTTATGCGACTGGTAAGAGTAAAATAGTTAAAATTAATGGCATTAAGATGACCATGAAAGAGTTTGAACGTAGACTGAATAAAGCCAAGGTAGTATATTATGCCAGTAGGGAAGAAATAGATAAGGCCTTAAAACAAGGTGGAAAAGTAAAGCCGTCCAAGAAAATCAAACATAGCAAGAAAACTGGAGTCAGAAGAGTGGGAATTGCTCCAGCAGTAGCAGCTATGGCAATTCCGGGCGTAGGTGAAGCTGTTCTTACTGCAGGTGGTGTTATCCTTATAGGCGGAGTGGCCCTAGCAGCTGGCTCCGCTTTGTACAAAAAGGTTGTCCAATTATTTGCTAAAAACAGTGGTAGATATAAAGCAAATAATAGGAATGAAGATCACAGAACCAACCGGTCTAAGTCGAATAAAAATAGACATCAACGTGGACAAGCTAGGAAATATAAAACTGAAAAGAAAAAACTTCGAAATTGGAAAAGTAATAAATAAAGGAGAATTTTATGATAATCAAGAGAAAAGATTGGAATAGCTATCTTAATAAGAAAGAGTTAGTCAAGATTTATGGGAAATCGCAAGACAGTTATATATTTGCACTAGGTTATATGATCGCTGATTTGGGACAATACTATATTTTTGAAGTTGTAGACGATGTTGGTAGTTTAGATAGTTATGTTTTATATAAGAAGACAGAAATTGAAAAATTGGTATGTGACGATAGTCATACAAGAATGTTTGATTTCTACATTGACTACTTAAAAAAGCAAGATGAATTTGATAGATTAAATTTACAAAAAGCATATAACGACATTCCCCAAAAGGATATCATTACTATATTAAAATATTGTTGCGATCACGGTTTTTATGTGACTATAGCTGAATCTGAAGATGACTATGAGGAAACTGTAAAAATAATTTCTGTTGACACGCAAAAGGTACTAATTGATCAAAAAGAATATTGTAAAGACTATGGCTTGCTGGACGAGGTTAGATCCACTCCAATCAAAATTGCTAACATCATGACATTAGATATTATTAGCAAAGAGAATTATTTGTACGAACAATACCGTAAGCAAAAAAATAGCTAGTTAAACTTATTCATACAATAATAAATTAGAAAGCCACCGCTTGGGCGGCTTTTTTAATTACTTGTTTAAATAGCTATATCTTTCCGTAATCCTTAAGGTATTTCAATGGTTAAACAAAAGCTTTTAAGCTTGATATATTAATGTTTAGTGTTCTTAGACTCCCCTATTAAAAAAGTTTGAAAAATTGTTGTATCATGCAAGGAAATGACACTGTAGCGGCTCTTCTGTGGCGAAAATAGGAGGGGCTATAAAATTATAGCTGCAGCACTGAATCGGTGCCTCTGCATCCCTGGTAGTGGTAATGCTGCACGCTTAGCCACGAGTGTTGAAAATAAAAGATTCCAACATTTTCCAACAATTAGGGTGTAAAGATAATAGCTACAAAGACCGTTTTATAGGGATTAATGCAATTAAAAAAAGGGTGCGCAAAGTGCACACGAAAATTTTGCAGCTAATACACTCATGACTTGTATTATTCATTGTATGAAAAAGTCTATCATTTTCTTTATATCATTCTTTGCAATGCTATAAGCTGTGTACCTGTTTTAGTTACACAGCTAAGTTAATCATGAATATGGTTAGCAGTTGTTAGCATAACTACTTATCTATAAAATCTCTAAGGGCTTAATTATTTAAGGCTGAACTTTTCGTCAAATAAAACTTCGTTTTTTTACATGTTTTCCGTAATTATTAAGCCATTTAGGTGCAGTTTCAGGCACCATAAAAGCTATTAAATCAATGTTTGCCAGTGTTTTACCCCCCCTTATCAAAAAAATTTCAAAATTCAGTCTCTCGCGCAAGCAAACACCACATGTTGCGGCTCCTAGCCTAACGATAGCGAGGGCGGGGGTCAATTATTATCAGTGAAGAGAGCGGTAGTATGCGGATCACTGATAATCCAAGGGATGCATGTCATGATAGCTATCGACAATAACTCGAATAATTATAGAGATAAAGAAACCACCGACCTCGCCCATTTCCCAGAGATTAAATACTGCAGCCATGAATGGCCACACACTATTCGATTCGA